>JBQCEX010000172.1:0-8541 GCA_051959855.1 Flavipsychrobacter sp.
ATTGAAGCCATCATAAAAATGGTTTCGCGATTAACAGCTACATGCTTATCGATATTAGCATCTCCCCAGCTATGATCGTAAACCCAATGGCTATCCTTTATTAAAACGGCCTCAGCACCGGGAAGATGGCCTGCGGACATAATGGCCTGAATAACTGAATCGGATGGCTGAGCAAAAGTACTGCAGAGGCCAGTAAACAGCAGTACGAAAGTCAATAGCTTTTTCATGATTGTGTTAGTGTTTTGTAACACAAAGGAAAATAATGACTGCGCGAGGGGGAATTATATTATACCAAACGGCTAATATTTTATACTAACTTATTTGGAAGAAGGAGGATTGGATTTAGTATAAGAATTCAGTGATTTCGTCTAAGAAATATGATTAACCGTCAATGCCATATTTCGACATTTTATAGTAAAGAGTAGTACGGTCTATATTCAGCAGCCTGGCGGCTTTAGATTTATTGTAATTTACCTCTTGCAGTGTTTTTATTATCAGGTCGCGCTCAGTTGTTGCCTGCAGGGCCTTCAGGTCGTGAGTGTCTGTTTCTTTGTCTTTTTTTACTTCATGCACCATTTCATCAGGCAACGCATTGACAGTGATCCTATCGGCAGAGGAGAGCAGAACAGCACGCTTAATCACATTTTTCAGTTCTCTTAAATTACCCGGCCAATCATAGCGGTGGAATATCGTACGCACTTCTTCGGTAATGCCAAAAATATTTTTTCCTAGCTCATGATCTGCCAGTTTAATAAAATGATCGACAAACAAGTCAATGTCGTCGCCGCGCTGGTGAAGTGATGGCAAACGGAATTTAAATTCATTTATTCGGTGATAAAGATCTTCCCTGAAATCACCTTTCTTTACTGCATTCTGAAGGTCTTCATTTGTGGCAGTGATAATCCTCACGTCTACCTTTACAAGCCTGTTAGAACCTACCGGCTGTATTTCTTTTTCCTGTAAAGCCCGCAACAGTTTTACCTGTACTTCATAGCTGAGATTGCCCACCTCATCTAAAAAAAGTGTTCCTCCATTTGCATATTCGAACTGACCAACCTTATCCTGCAAAGCACCTGTAAACGCACCTTTTACATGTCCGAAGAGTTCGCTGGAAGCAAGATCGGGAGATAGTGCGCCGCAGTCAATAGCCACAAAAGGCTTATCGTTTCGTTTGCTAAGCTGATGTATCTTCCTCGCGACCTGCTCCTTACCGGTACCACTTTCCCCTTCTATTATGACCGTCATATTGGTAGGGGCAACGAGCTTTATATGCTCATGCAGTTGCTGTGCTATAGGACTGTTACCTTCTATGAAATCTGAAGACGATCTGGCAGGTGGTTCCTTTACTTGTTTTTTGTGCAGCGTCTCCTGCATGAGCATCAGCAACTCATCAGGATTAACAGGTTTAGTAATATAGTCGTAAGCGCCTGAACGAATGGACTTAACTGCTGTTTTTATATCATGAAAGCTAGTCATGATGATAACAGGCAATTGCAAGCCTTTAGCCTGTATATGGTTTAGTATATCCATACCGGTGCCATCAGGCAGGCGATAATCAAGCAAAGCAAGATCAAAAAAATCAGTACTCAAGAATTTCAGTGCTTCCCTGACATTGGAACAGGTGCAGGGGGTGTAATTATTCTTCTTTAAAAAACCTTCGATGATCTGTTGAAAAGTTACGTCATCCTCAATAACAAGAATACGTGCCATGCTTGCAATGTACGTTAAGTATAAAAGAGGTCAAAATAAAAAAAGGGAGATGGCGGTTGCCAAATCCCTTTGTCTCATGGTGCCTCGGTTGTTATCCTATTTTTTTACCGTCTTTATCCATCTTAACAGTTGTAGTTGCGTCAGCTTTTTTCAGTTCTATAACGTAAGAACCATCTTTAGCCTGCCATGCATTTGAAACTGACCAGTCTTTATAGTCAGCACCAGCAAGAGATGTTTTAACAGCAGCTGGCAAAGAAGCAGCTTCGATCTTAGTGTTACCATCTGCCTGTGCAGTGGCTTGAGCAGCAGCTTGCTGAGCAGGTGCAGCAGTAGCTGTAGGTTGTGCAGCTGGAGCAGTAGCAGCAGTTTGAGCATAAGAAGCAGAAGCGCAAGCGATGAGCGCAAAAGCAGACAAGATTACTTTTTTCATAAAAAGATTATTTAAAAATTAATTACAGTGTTGAATGCCTTTCTAATAGCCAAGCATGTGCCAAATGCATCTGCATGAAAGAAATATTTGATTATTAGTCCGATACACACAAACAAAATAATGTTGCGTTGGACAAGTGTTGAAAAAATCAACACTTTGTAGGAACAGTTGCTATAGAAAGTGTGGGAATGATAGCATCTGCTTCAGCAATCGCATTGCTGATAGCAGAGCATATTGAGTCGATGATTTTATTTTTACCGGTAACTAATTCATTATTACGAAGAGCCAGCTCTACTTCGCGTATTTCAAGACTTATCGGCCGAAGACCTATCTGTGCACAGCGACTTGCTATAGGGTGCAACTGCTCTGCTATGGCGCTGTAATCTTCCCGGGTGAGATTTATTTTTATCTTGTTTAAATCGCTGGCTGTTTCTGCAACAAAGCTTTGCAATATTTTTTTTGCCAGTTCTATATCATTACCCGTCATGCTGAGCAAGGGGTTGATATTAATGTTTTCTGCCGGCTGCAACTGTAATAGTTGAGTATCGATCAGTTCTCCTGAAAGCGCTTTCATGATGTCGTGCTCCATAAAGGGCTTCATTACAACTGCATTAAAACCATCATCAAGCAACTTTGTCTGCTCATCAGGCATGGCCTGGGCTGTGAGCGCAATAAACCTAGCAGATGAGTGCTTGTCCTGCTTTAATATTCTACATAGCTCAGAGCCACTCATGCCCGGCATTCTGATATCGAGCAATATTGTAGTCACATCCTCGTCATAAGGTGTGGCCAGGACATCTGCAGGCGATGAGAAAGCCCTATAAGGAATATTGTGTTTTTCTAGTATGCTACTGCATAGCTGAAGGATAAGTGCGTCATCATCCACCACCCAAATTTTTCCTTTATGTATCGTATCATGATGATGCATAGGCTCAGCTGCATGCTGTGGCTTCGCCTTAGCGTAAGATAGATTTACAACAAATTCAGAACCTTCACCGGGCTTGCTGGTTACCTGTATATTCCCTTTTTGATTTTCGACAAGGGCCTGAACAATATTTAATCCGAGCCCTGTACCATTTCGACCATTATTATTTTTTGCCTGTTCAAACTGGTTGAATATTTTTTCAATGTCATCCCCTGATATTCCGATACCGGTGTCTTTTATACTAAACGTATATGCGGTGCGGTTACTAAAATCTTTTTGCGTAACAGAAAGTATAACGGAACCTTTATCGGTGAATTTTATGGCATTGCCCAGTAGATTATATAGGATCTGCTTGAGCCTAAACGGGTCACCTATGCTATCCTGCTCGTTAACATCTGCGCGCACTATAAACTGCAAGGCTTTTTTATCAGCCTGGATCTGCATTATAGCTTTCACCTCATTGATGAGCTGCTGCATATTGAACGAGACAGAAGCAAATGTAAACTTGCCCGATATGATGCGACTATAGTCCAGCACCTCATTTACTATCTGCAACAGGTGCTGCGATGATTGGTAAACCACTTCCAGCTCATTGGTACTTGCCTTGCCCCTCATGCGCAATTGTTCTGATACACCAACTATTGTTTGTAATGGTGTGCGCAACTCATGGCTCATGTTGGAAAGGAACCGCTGTTTTACACGTTCCAGTTCTTCCGCATTTTCTTTAGCTTCCAGTAATTGCTTTCTATATTGGTTGCTGCGACCTATATCGATAAAGATGAGGTAAACCAAAATAGCGGCGCCTAATACAAAACAAATGAGGATGGCATCCAGCTTTGCAATGTCTTCATTTACTATTTGCGTGGCTGCTGCTTTTTTACCCTCCGCATGCTGCACTTCCTCTATTTCCAGGCTCTGTAATATGCCCAGTAATTGATTGATGAGTACGTTACCTGCATGCGTAAGCTGCATTTGCTGACGGATGAGCTTATTGCGCTTATCTTCTCTTGATACCTCCTGGTGCATTATCGCATCACTTAAGGTTGCAATAAAGCTATCTTCTTTGGCCAGAGCAAGTGTATCCACCTTTATGTTTAGCTCCTGCTGAATAAGTCGTGTTAGTTTTTTTTCATCACCTGGTTTCTTTGTATTAAAAAGCCTGTCCCAGAAAGATTGTTTTTCTGTATTTGCATCAGTCCCTGTATCTCCTTCTATAGTTGTTGTAGTTATTTTTCGCTCAGTAGTAACTACGTTCGTATCAATATTCTGTACAGAGTCATTAATGCGTGTTGAAAGCTGCCTTATTTGTTGGGCCAATGTGTCATTGCGACTAAGGTCTGTATGCAGCTGGACATAGCTAATGAATAGCTTATCCCGCTGGTACAAAAGCTGCTTCATGGAATCAATGCGCATAGCATCTGCAGGATTTTGCACACTGTAACCACGTAGCGTGTCCAGCATGGCTTGTATTTTGGCTGATTCCTTTAGCAAGGGATCATATGCAATACCTGATTTCTTTATTGATTGTGCCTGCTGCTTCTGGTCGAGACTTACCACTTCGCGGAAAATATTATTTACTAACTGAAGCTTTACGTTCGGATTAGACAACTGCTTTACTGTGCCCAACATCTGACTAAATGAAAAGCGTGTAATACCCAATACCAGCAAAATAGCTGCACAGCCTAAAATGAAGGCCATAACAATTTTGCCTCCAATGGATTTATTATACTTCTTTATAGAAAAATTAATGGACACTGATCACAAAGGTACAAATGCTTGCAGGCATAGTTTATAACATGCGGAGTGCCAAACTTGCACTAATGCATAATATACTGATATGCAACAAATTAAGAGATGTTAAAAAACAGGCAGTTTATAGAGCAGGGCTTATCATGCACCTTTCATTTTGAAGTAGCATTTTATAATTTTCAAGATCCTGCATGTTTTTAATGCGCTTTATATTTTCCTTATGTTCCGCTTTTAAATTCTTCCGTCTGATAGCCTCTGCGAAACGGCGAACTTCATCCTTTGTTTCTAAAAGAAGGCCAGGCACCTGTACGGTTTTATGATCTTCATCCATTGCCACCATTGTGAAATAGCTGGTGTTCGTATGCTTTACAGTTTGTGTTTTGACATTTTCAGAGGTAATGCGAATGCCGACAATTAATGATGAACGACCTACATAGTTAACCGAAGCCTTCAATGAAACTAGCTCGCCTACTTCTATTGGCGCAAGAAAATCTACATTGTCAATAGAAGCGGTAACACAATACGTGCCTGCATGTTTTGCCGCACATACGTAGGCAACCTTATCCATAAGCGATAAAAGGATACCCCCATGTATTTTACCCCCAAAGTTCGCGTAAGACGGTATCATTAATTCCGTAAGGGTAGTTTTAGAGTAACGGACTGGTCTGAAATTTTGTTGCTCCATTGATAGTCAAGTTAATTTTTTAGTTGTAAAACATCACTGGTCCATTTCCTCGTTTCTGCGCACAGTTTTGCGTCGTCTGCTAAAGATTGACCATAAGAAGGAATCATCATTTTGAGCTTGTCCTGCCAGGCTGCAGACTTTACTTTTTGTGGGAAACACTTCCCGATAAGCCCCAGCATAATGGAAACAGACGTGGATGCCCCCGGAGATGCGCCTAATAAAGCTGCCAGGCTACCATCTTTAGCACTTACCACTTCGGTTCCAAATTCAAGTATGCCACCCTGATCATAATCACGCTTTATTACCTGCACACGCTGACCAGCAATTTTCAATTCCCAATCTTTTATATCTGCATCAGGAAAATAATCTTTTAGCGCCTGGAGCCTATCATCGGATGATTGCCGCACCTGATCGATCAAATACTTTGTAAGCGGAATATTGTGAAAACCAGCAGCCACCATTGGATAAATATTGCTTGCTTTTATAGACATAGGCAGATCCCAATATGAGCCTTTCTTGAGAAAGCGCGTGGAGAACCCTGCATAGGGCCCGAAGAGCAATTCCCTTTCTCCATTTATCAAACGTGAATCGAGGTGAGGAACAGACATAGGAGGTGTGCCTACAGAAGCCTTACCATATACTTTAGCATGATGCTGCTCAATAATATCTTTATTATTACATTTCAACCATTGCCCACTGACCGGAAAACCACCATAGCCTTTACCCTCAGGGATATCTGATTTCTCCAGGAGAGGCAATGCTCCACCACCTGCGCCAATAAAGACAAACCTGCAGCGTAATGATCTTTTTTCATCAGCCTTAATATCCTTAACATGTATCAGCCAGTCACCATTTTCGTCTCGTTTTAATTCACGCACTTCATTATTAAGATGCATTGTGACACCAGGCTGCCGGGTAAGATGGTCGAACAAAATACGTGTGAGCTCACCAAAGTTTACGTCTGTGCCTATGTCAATTTTAGAGGCTGCTACTTTTTTGGCATTGTTGCGATCTTTCATCACCAGTGGCATCCATTCTTTTAGCACTGCCCTATCTTCTGAGTATTGCATGCTGCTATAAAAATGATGCGCTTTCATTGCCTCATATCTCTTTTTCAGATACGCTACATTGTCTGTGTCCCATACGAAACTAATATGAGGTATGCTGTTTATGAACCTATGCGGATTGCTGATGTAATGCTGCTGTATGAGATAAGACCAAAATTGCCTTGATACCTCAAATGATTCGGTGATGTGTAATGCCTTTGAAATGTCTACAGTGCCATCTTCTCTTTGAGGAGCGTAATTAAGCTCGCAGAAAGCGGAATGACCTGTACCTGCATTATTCCATGCATCTGAGCTTTCCCCAGCTACAACATCAAGGCGTTCGTAAATATGGATAGTAAGAGAAGGATCGAGCTCTTTAAGAAATGTACCAAGCGTGGCACTCATAATTCCTGCCCCTATCAATACAATGTCAGGGCCGTTTTCAACAGGTTTATGATGAAATGTCATTAATAGTAAATTAGGGGCTAAAAGTATTGTTTTTGCAGCTATAAAAAACAATGCCGGGAGATAAGTGTATAGCCTGTTTTCTTACACAAGAAAACACATCTATAAAATAATGTATCCGATAGAAATGCCTATGCTATGTAAAGAGATATATGAAGCATCAGCAGGATTTGCCAATATACTGTAAAGGCCATTATCCCAATAGACGCCAGCTGTGTAATGTTTATTCCATATCATATGAAACTGAATCCTAAATGAAAGATCGAGCCCCGTAAGATCGTTCCTCCCCGCATTTGGATCGATATCCTGCCGAATAAGCGGGCCATTAATATTGCGATCAAAAGTTGTAGATGCAGTAGAAACATCGTTCAGATAGTCTGTTACAACATAGTGCGACCGACCACTGAGGAAAAAGTTGTAATTTATTCCTGCATCTATCCAATACTGAAAATCATTTTTATTATAGACATTATATGAGGCTAATAATGGGATAGAAAGGTAATTGATAGTGTTTTGCACAGAATAAACGGTGCCTGCTCTAACGGAGGTTTCTCTACGCTCGGAATTGTAGCCTGTCTGCAACAATATAGCACCGCTTTGCAACTGGAAGTTTTGAGTGACAGGTATATGAATCATTATACCGCCATTAGGTTTTATGACAGACTTAAGATTAGGTATAACATCCCGGGTATGAGGATAGCAGAAACCAGCACCAATAGTAGGCTGGACCTGCAATTGAGCAGTCGCAACCATACCGGATACCAAGCAGTACAAAAAAACAATCGTGGCAAAGGTCTTTGGCATACATCAACAATAACAAGCTACAGCATAAAATTATTATGCCCGTACGGCAACAAATGAATGTAGCCGATAAGCCATTATCAATAAATATTTGTTAATGCGATTTGCCAAATTGCCGACTATATCCTACGGCGACTACGCCAGCGCCTACATGACTTTTGCCATTATCAGGGTTTTTCTGGATGTTGAGCAGGCCATAATTGCCGCCGCCTTGTATAAAGATATTATTGCGACCTATTCTATAATTAAACCCTAAATATCCTTCTATTCCAAAGTTTATATTATATAACTGATTTTTAATATCGTCTGTATTATTGAAAGAAGCCTGCTCACCTGGCAGAGGCTGATTGCCTGACGCATCCAAATACAGGTTACTGGTACCGCTTGTTACCTGCTTAGCCGATAACAGGAAGGCGATGAAAGGGCCTGCCGCCGCATATATACTAAAAGGTGACTTTGGAATATCCCAGCTATATTTTGCCAAGACAGGAATCATTAAATAGTTAAGTTTAGCTTCGCTCTTATAGTTTGCGTAAAGGTACTGTGGTGCTTGACCAGGAGGAAATAATGTGGCCACTGCGTCAGGAGTGGCCAGCGCCTGCATACCATTCTTTTTGCCTCCTTGTGAAGAGTACTGTACCATGGGCTGTATGGAGAACGCCTTTGATATTTTAAAATCAACAAATACGCCCGCCTCAGGTCCCAGCCTGGAACTGTAGCCGGTATTTAA
>JBQCEX010000173.1:0-2603 GCA_051959855.1 Flavipsychrobacter sp.
AGGTAAGCGGGAATCTTTTTGTATGGCAACAGTTCTTCTCTTAAGATTGATAATACTGCTGTGTTGCGCATATGGGTTTCGAAAGGAAAGGTTTTCAGGTAGTCACATGCATTGTTTTTTTCCAGCATTACTTTTATTACCCTTCTTTCAATGCTTGGGGTGCCTTCGTTTACTAACGATGCAGTTATGGATACACTCATAATTGTATTGCTTTTAGTTCATAAGCGCTATAAAAGCATGGAATAGAGTAGTTGGTAGTCTTTGGTTTTATGGAAAGCACAACTCTGGTACGCCCCAAGTACTCATTTACAGAGCCATTTATTATTCTTTTAAAACCTTTAGTTAGCCGGGGGGAGCCCTTGCCACGCTCTTTTTTATAATCATCACGTAGCCATTTGCCTTTTATTAGCAGCTCGTTTTCTAATTTTTTTACCGTAGCCATTATTTCCTCGAATGAAGGGCCAAAACCTTTGTCTTCAATATATTTCATCACATCTTCCACATATTCATTGGTAATGGTATAAGCCATTTTCCTGAACTGGTTTAGGTATTGCTTGCCATATAATCGTTGGCTGAAATAATCTGAGAATAGGGATAAAGACATAGAACACCATTATTTGGCAGTAAAGTAACAGTAGGGTGCTTTTTAGCTAAATGACATTCATTAGGGCGTAGACTGATATAAATCAGACTGTCCCAATTGTGTGTTGACCCATATCCTATTAACTTCGGACATGGCAGACAAACAAAAAGCGGGGATAATTTCCCCGCATGAATGTATTTAAGATGGAATATGGACTACTTCCATGGATCAAGAACAACCTTTACGCAGTTGTCTTCCTTTTTTTGAAATAGTTCATATCCCCTGGCAACATCGTTGATCGAAAGCCTGTGGGTGATTATATCGTCTAGGGTTACCTTCCCTTCGGCTACGTAAGAAAGCAGCTGATCTATATACTTATGGGCCGGTGCTTGTCCGCCTTTCAGTTGAATGCCTTTGTCAAAGAATTGGCCCCATGGAAAATTATCGAATGTGGTAATGTATACGCCTAGTACTGATACTATCCCACCTCGCCTTACGGCGCTCATACAGGCTTCTATTACTTTAGGCGAACCTTTTTCCATATTGATAACAGCTTTAGCACGGTCAAGCAAATCTCTATCCGGTTCAAACCCTACCGCATCCACGCATACATCTGCACCACGCCCGCCTGTCAGCGCTCTTATTTGCTCTATAACCCCTTTGCCATCGTCTTCCCACAATATAGTCTCACTGTTGGCTGAAGCTTTTGCCTTGTCCAACCGGTACTGTAAGGTGTCTATATTGATCACCCTGGCTGCACCGCGGAGCCATGCACTTTTGGCTGCCATTATACCAACCGGTCCTGCACCAAATATCGCTACTGTTTCCCCTCCTTTCACTTCTCCCCAATCTATACCTGTATACCCGGTTGGGAAAATGTCTGTCAAGAACAGGACTTGCTCGTCCGTCAAGTTTTCAGGTACTTTCCTGGGTCCGATATCCGCATATGGTACTCTGACATACTGTGCCTGACCGCCATCATAGCCTCCATACAGGTCAGTATAGCCAAATAAGGCGCCGCCTTTTTGCGTTAAAAGCCCACCTTCAGGACCATAATGTTCCGGATTGCTGTTTTCACATTGGCCCGGTAACTGGTGCTGGCAAAAAAAGCAGCTACCACAGGCTATCGGAAAAGGCACTACCACACGGTCGCCTACTTTTAAGTTTTTTATGTCCGTACCCACTTCCTCAACTATGCCCATAAACTCATGGCCCAATACCATAGGGCGGGGTTGAGGTATACTGCCGCGATAGATATGGAGGTCAGATCCGCAAATGGCGGTTGCTGTTACTTTAAGAATAATATCCCGCGGTGATTTTATTTTTGGATCATCTACTGTATCGCATTTTACGCTTCCTGGTCCGTGAATTACTGCTGCCTTCATAGTTTTTTTGTTTTAAGTTATTTCTTAGAATGTACGGGCGCTTGCTGTTTATGCATCATGTCAGCCACCTTTTCGTCAGGAGTAATATTAGCCATGCCTACCTGAATTTTGTTTTTTACGCCAGACACTACCATATCCTCACCGTTCATCAACGCTTCATAGCCGTCTTTTGCAACTTTAACAGGATCATCCAGTTTCCCTTCCTGTACTATTTTGGAATCCTGCATTTCTGCTTTATTGAAGAAGTCTGTATCAGTTGCGCCCGGCAGTCATGCGGTAATGGTGATGCCTTTGTCCTTTAATTCACTGCGAATAGCTTCGGTAAATGATTGCACAAACGCCTTGGTGCCATGATATACAGATTGCAACGGACCAGGCAGTTTACTCGCAATGGATGACAGATTCAAAATTTTCCCTTCACCTTGCGCTACCATATCCTTTAAGAATAGCTTAGTAAGCACTACCAGGCTGCAGATATTCAATTGTATGATTGCCAGCTCACGTTTAATGTCTGTTTCTATGAATTCGCCATATTGTCCCTGTCCGGCATCATTCACCAGTACATTTACAGCTATCCCCTTAGCCTTAACTTCATCATACAGTTCAAAGGCGGCATTGGGTTCAAATAAATCTTT
>JBQCEX010000174.1:0-2334 GCA_051959855.1 Flavipsychrobacter sp.
TGGTTGCAGACGTCTCGTAGCCGCACCTTTAAAATGCGTGTCTATCCAACTTTTGCCTATGTGCCTATTTATTTCGCATATCTCATTACCATGGGCAAGGAACCATTGAAAAACATTTGGGCTAGCCTGCCCAAAAGAAATGTATTCCTTGTGCTACTATATATGAGTGCATTTGTCATGGCACAAGCTATTAACTATGTAACGACATCTGATCAATATAAAGCTGCCTGGATATACTACGCCTCTCCTGTTGAAAAGCCGGGTAAAGTAATGGATGGCGCATTTAAAGCGGTGTGGGTAAAATATTTTCTGCCATATTTCTTTATTATTTCAGCATTTGTAATTTCTGTTTGGGGGGTAGGTAAAATATTAGATATTGTAGTGGCAATGGTTAATGTTACATTATTTATTGCCGTTATCATCCGCTTCAGCTATCGTGCTTTCCCATTCTCTATGATGGAGCAAATTAGTAACTCAGGTACAAAAATATTAAGAGCTTTTGTTACCTTAATAATACCTACTGGTTTAGGTTTTGGCCATTATATGGCCATTGAATTTCACCTTTGGTGGCTGGAGATAATATTCCTTATATTGTCCGCAATACTTCTATGGCTTGTTTGGGATAGCTATGCAAACACTACCTGGGAAGACCTAAAGCGTGAAGAAATTTAATTTATTAGTTATTATAAGATGATCAAATATTCCCTTGTGGCGGTGGCATTATGTATTGCACTAAATGCCTGCGATAACAAACCCGCTACTATAAACAATGATACTGCCACGACCGTGAAGGACACTATTGAAAAAGATGTGCATACGCTGTCAAATGCTGATAGTGTAACTATAAAGCATCTTGATCTGAATATTAAAGTAAGTTTCGAACAAAAGCAGATAAGCGGTTCTGCCACCTGGTCAATAGAAAACAAAACACAGCAAAAAGAGCTAAAGCTTGATACCTATGATCTTTCTATAGATAGCGTTTTTGTGGATGGGCAGAAAAGTGAATACAAGCTTGGTAGCCCGGTTCAATATCTTGGCAGCGCTTTGCATATACCAATACTTGCAAATACTGACCTCGTAACGATCTATTATCGTACAGGTAAGAATGCTGAAGCACTGCAATGGCTCGATCCTCAACAGACTTTAAGTAAAAAATATCCATTCCTTTATACTCAGTCTGAATCTATACATGCACGTTCATGGATACCTTGTCCTGACGGCCCGGGTATTCGCTTTACTTATACTGCCAGGGTAGAAGCTCCGAAGGGGATGTTGGCACTGATGAGCGCCGAAAATCCGCAGCAGGTAAATGATAGCAATATTTATCATTTTAAAATGGAAAACCCTATACCTGCTTACCTGCTGGCTTTAGCTGTCGGCGATATTGCCTTTAGAAAGATTGATGAACGTACAGGTGTCTACGCAGAACAAAGCATGATTGATAAGGCGCGTTATGAGTTTGAGGATGTAGGTAAAATGGTTAGCACTGCAGAAAAGCTATATGGACCATACAGATGGGGCCGATATGATGTACTGGTATTGCCTCCGGGCTTCCCAATAGGTGGTATGGAAAACCCACGACTTACGTTTTGTACCCCAACCATTATCGCTGGCGATCGCTCATTAGTAAGCCTTATTGCACATGAACTGGCGCATAGTTGGAGCGGCAACCTGGTTACAAATGCAACATGGGATGACTTTTGGCTAAATGAAGGCTTTACAGATTATTTCGAGCGCCGTATCATGGAGGCACAGATGGGCAAAGATTATTCTGACATGCTTTGGGAGTTGGGTTATCAGGATCTGGTAGATGAGGTCAACCATATTGGCAAGGATAGTAAAGATACTTGGCTAAAGCTTGATCTTAAAGGTCGTTCGCCAGAAGATGGCCTTACAGATATTCCTTATGAGAAAGGAGCTGCTTTCCTAAAGCTGATAGAAGTAAATGTAGGCAGAGATACATTTGATGCTTTTCTGAATAAATATTTCAATGAATATGCTTTCAAATCTGTAAATACTGAGCAATTCCTCAATTATCTGCATACTAATCTTATAAGAGGTAATAGCACACTTGAAAAGAATATTGACATCAATGAATGGGTATATGGGCCTGGCATTCCCGCCAATTGCCCACGTGTTTATCCTGAAAGGTTTAAAAAGGTTGACAGTACAAGAGCTGCATTTGAAAATGGCAAGCCGGCAGCACAGTTGACAACAAATGATTGGAGTACACACGAATGGCTGCAGTTCCTGCGTAATCTGCCCAAACCGCTGCCGATAGCTCAAATGAAAGATCTGGATGCTACTTTCCACTTCACCCAAAGCGGTAATAGT
>JBQCEX010000175.1:0-2828 GCA_051959855.1 Flavipsychrobacter sp.
TTGTGCTTTTTTAATGTATCAATATAGACCTGCGGATCATCGACACTGCCAAACATGGTTGTACCCATGTTGGCTACAGCTATAAAATATCTGGCCCCTTGTGTCTTAGCTGTTTGTATTACCTGTTCCAGATGAGTTGCAGATACCTGCAATGTTTGCTCATGTACATGTATATAATAGGCAGCTAAGTTTAATAAGTTAGCGGCTTTAGCTACGGAGTAGTGAGTATGTACAGAACTAAGTATTGCAATTTCATTTGGCTGTGCTTTATATTCTTGCATGAAGAAGTTGCGATACATCCATATAGCCTGTATGTTGGCCTCCGTACCACCTGATGCTACATAACCATCGCAGGTGCCGGGCATAGCTTTGAAAATATCTACGCAAATCAGCTCGATCAGTTCCTGTTCCAGTTTTTGAGTGCCCTTAAAGAACAACTCAGAATCGCCGAGTGTATGGCAGCCAATGTGATTGGGATTCTGTATATATGTACGCAGCAAGGGAGCATCTTTCAGAAAGGTAGCCTGGTCGTAAAATACTGAAGGGTCCAGTAACGATGCGGGAATACCTAAGGACAAATTTTGTTTATAATCAATATTTTCATTGAGTGCCCTTGTGATAATCTCCTCTTGTTCTTTTGGGGATAACTTTTTCCAATACTTCATGCATCATGTTTATTGCGCAAATCTCCTGGTAAATTATCTCGATTTTAATGACAGGAATCATCAAGCCGGCGTATTTTTAGGTGTGCAAAATGAAATAAAAAGTACAATTAGATATAAATGCCGAAAAATATTTTCATAGCAAAAAAACACAACTGTTTGCCGAAAAGGCTTACTGTGGCTGTTTATTAAATTTATCTATATGGTATAAAAAGGTATAAACGGTATAAAAGATATAAAAAGCTGAATGTAACCTGTTAAGTCCAGATGAGGTTTACAGTATTTCAAAGAACAATGTGACTACAAAAGATATAGCCGATTGTAAGATAACATGATTAACATACTGCTTCAAAAAGAAGATGTACACATTTTAATATAAATGAAAGGCATTTGATGTTCTGATAAATAGTACCGGCATATACAGCGTAAAAGCAAAAATGGAAATATATTCAAAATATATTTCCATTTTTACAGGACAATAAATAGGCAAAGGGTAATTTGGGCCATGCATTAGTTGAGGCCACTTTCAGGACAAACTTCCTTTGTAACTGCATTGCCCGCAGCTATAACGATAGATATTGCAGCCTTTGCAATGGGATTTTTAATGATGCTTTCTAAAGTTTGCAATACGTTTTCTGCATCTCCCCACAGTTTGCAAAATTCCGGTACTTTCCCGTGATTTTCAAGTGTAATGTTCTGGCTGTTTAAGGCGATATTGTTTAGTTCCATGTTGTGAATTTTAAATGCAAGGTTGACTATATCGTCTTTTTAAAAAAGAGGGAAAAAACTGAGAGGAAAGATTAGTTGCAAAAGACTTTTTTGTTTTTGGTAGATTGAATTTTAGATTCTGCGCAGCACAAAGTATTCAGTTTCTCTAGCTTCTCTTCCAATAGTTTAATTTCTTGTTTTAAACGTTGGCTATCTACCATTTTACAGTAATACAAACGTTTATTTAAGGTTTTCAATTTCAAGAAAAGAATAATGCTGAAAACAAAAACAGGTACGGAAATGCTCGATATTATATAAAAATGGTGACTTTTATTTTGAAATACGGTTATTCCGACAACAGCTGAAATTAATAGGACAGAAAAAATAAAAGACTTATCAATTGTCTTTTTAAAGTAAGCATTGCGTTGTATCTCAGTTTGAATTTGTAAAAGTGAATTAAGCTTATTTTTAAAAAAAATGAATTCACTTTCAAAAGATCTTTTTTTTGATTGCTCCTTGTCTAGCGGTGATATAGCGATTGCTTCTAAAAAATCTCCACTTAAAAGTGTTTTTAAGTTTTGTGCGACTGCAAATGTAAATTCAGTTTCAGTCCCAAGGTTTAATGCAAGTTGTTGCCTTGTGTAGGCGCGCATTACATCGGCATCCCATGGTATGGGATATAAATAGTTTGCAGATCCTAAAAAGTCATTGAAATTTTTCGCAAATTCAGGCAATATTTTATTCAGGAGTATCCATGTTCGTTCAGATGTTAATTCATTGGGAAATAGGGCTTTCAATTTTTCTATACCCGATACTGATAAAGGATCATATTCACATATGATGATGATTTCATCGGATATTTCAACGTTTATAGTCTGTTCTACCAGTGAATTAACACCCGTTTGCACGTCCAGTAGAATATAATCGTATTGTGTTTTGTAATAGGGGAGATTTTCCAACAGGTGGCTATTGTGTTTTTGACTGATTTTTTCCGAGTTAGTAAATGAAAAAGAAGTAGGTATTAAATCGACACCATTAGACAGAGTAATTATATCAGCTGTTTGTTCTATCGCAGTTTCATGAACTCCAATCGGTAATTTTTGTTTCAATGCAACTTCTGTTTTTGATGCTATAATTTCTTTTAAGTATAAAAAGGTTAGTCCATTTGTAGATGCATCTAAATCGATGACAAGTACTTTCTTGCCTAAAGAACTTATTAGTGCGGCAAAACTGGCCGTTAATGTCGTTTTCCCGGCGCCTCCTTTGGGGCTAATCAAGCAAATCACTTTACTCATTATTTTTTTCCTTTTATCCAATGTTCAATATGTTGCCTATTATCATTCATGACAGATTTTGTTGTACTTAGATAATCATCGCCGATTTTGCTAACTATTTTTTGGTATAGTTGCAATATTTTTTCAGGATTATTCGGATATGCAGCGGCCAAGCTAATTAATC
>JBQCEX010000176.1:0-3617 GCA_051959855.1 Flavipsychrobacter sp.
CTTCTGTATTGACAAGATCGGGGGCCCAGCCTGGGGGAATGGGTGTGGTTGTGTAGCCTGTGGGTGAGGTGACACCACCCCGCCCTGCAAAGTATGGCACGCTTGCGTGGCGGTGCACATACTCGATTCGCACAGTAAGGCTTTGATTAGGCATCCAGTCGAAATTGGTGGAACAATCCCATCCTTTAAACTGATCGCCGGGATTGGCACTGAAGGGATGTGTGCCTATTGTTTGTGTTGGATTATAAGGGTTAGGCAAAGGGCTTGCATCGCCGGTAGGATAAAGCACCAGATAGCGACCTGGGTTCGTCATTAGCCCACCACCGATTGTCCATGCAAACTTGTTCTTGTGAAACCAAATCCTGTTATAAAACATAGCGCTGAGAAAATACTGAGAGGGGTTTGCAGCGTCACCATTAAAAGCCTTTACACCGCCACCATCCTCAAAACCTAAGTCGCCAGTGAGGGAAAATGCCATCTGGCTAATGCCTTTAGATGCGTTGCTTTTGTAATACCTAAGCAGGAAACTATTGTCTGAATGGAAGCGTTTTCTGCCGGGTATCATTGCAGCATCAGTGCCATAATAATCATTGGTAAGTAGTTTGATGTTCTCATTAGGACACCAGGTAATATTGGCACCGAAACCAGGCATGGTATTGAACTTGCCATAGCTTTGCCAGCCGTTGATTATCCATGGTTCTATCTTTAAATTTTTCGTGGGAAATATCTGCACACGCAAACCATTAAAGAACCAAGGCGTGTTATCAGAAGTAAATGAAGCCTGATATTCCCAATTTTCGACCTGATAGTAAGAATTAAGGCCTATATAGGACATGAACATTCCCGCATCTACATTTATTCCATACCAGACATCAAAGTGATAGCCTGCATAGGCCTCACTAATGTACTTGTATACATTTTCAAGATCATATTGGCCCCTGTACACGCTATAATCGTTCCTTGGCACAACCGAGGACCTAGTGCCGAACTGAGTCATAATTCTAGCATGTGCATTTTCATAATTGAAATCCCCGCCTATTGCAGCAGCAGAAACCTCCATTTCATTATCCCGCGCCAGCGCTGTGGAACCTACGACCGTATTATCAATAGGATTATTAAAAGAATAAGTGTAATTGGCATCCAGCATTACACTACCTGTAAAATATTTGGTTTGCAATACAGACGATGTTCGCCGATCGCTACCGTTCTGCCAGGTCATATCCATATTTTCAAACGGCACTTTACTTACAATGCTGTCCTGTGCTATGGCATTTGTCGCATTTGCTAAACAAGCTATTAGTATCAATTTCTTCATATAGTATGTTGGCTTCTGGTTAATTCTACGTTTTGTGCGGGATGATATATTAAAGGAGTATGTTCAACTATAACATCACTTTTATCTAATCCAAAAGCTTTCTCATCACTCAAGCCCAGATTCTTCAGGAAGAAGTAAGAATTGAGCAATAAGCCATCGCGCAAGGTAAATTCATTTTCAACCGAAAGGAATTTTTCAATCACTATGAATTTAAAATCGGGCTCGGCATTGTACTTCGTAGAGCCGTCAGGACGAATATGCAGATTGAGCTCTTTATTAGCCACCAGATCGCGCACTATTTTTTTAAAGTACAGTTCTGTTTTAGGCTGGAGCCTAAAGCCCAGGTTTATATTAATCTTTATCACCTTATCGTCTACCAGCTCAGATACATCGTAAGTCATGGTATAAGGTTCCTCTGTTCTGTGCACGTGAACGAACCAATAAACGTCTGCCCGTTTGGGTTTCTTTGAAAAGATAGACTTCATTATCTTCTCTTCAATATGGCCCCTGTTATTTGCCTTTGTGAGGTAAATGAGGTGCGTAGAAAACCGGGGCACACTGTCATCATCGCTCATTTCTTTCAGCAGAGGGATGTACTTGCCAATATCAACGAACTTGACAAAACGATTATTGATCTTCCTGGCATAGTACCATATATACATGGTCATAAAAATGGAAAGTTCAAAAAACAAAAACATCCAACGTTCTTTTATCTTGGCCGTATTTGCAACAAAGAAAGATAGCTCAATTATTGCAAAAACCAATACGATGCCGAACACTGCAAACTTGTTCCATTTTTTATTGTAGCGCAGATAATAACTAAGCAGATAGGTTGTCATCATCATTGCAATGGTGATGGAAAAACCATAAGCCGCCTCCATGTGAGAAGAATCGCGGAAATATAATATCATGAGCAGGCAGCCAAACCATAGTATGACATTAACGCTGGGTATGTATATCTGCCCCTTGATATCTGTAGGCTGCCGCACCTTTACCCGAGGCCAGAAGTTGAGGTTCATGGCCTCGCTGATGAGCGTAAAGGAACCACTTATCAATGCCTGTGATGCGATGATGGTGGCTGCTGTGGCTATGATAATGCCGGGTAGTAAAAACCATTTTGGCAGCATTTCGAAGAATGGATTAGCGCCAGCCAGCTCCAACTTGTTCTGATGCATGATCCATGCAGCCTGCCCAAGATAATTAGCCACGAGACTGACCTTTACAAACATCCAGGTGATACGAATGTTTTTTATACCACAATGACCGAGATCAGAATATAAGGCTTCAGCACCTGTAGTGCAAAGAAATACTGAACCCAACAGCCAGAAGCCATGAGGATAACGTACAATAAGCTCATAGCCGTAATGAGGACTCAAAGCGCGTAAAACGCCGGGGTAATGCATGATCTGTACACAGCCTACAATAAGCAACATGCTGAACCAAACCGTCATAATGGGACCAAAAGTCCTGCCTATGAGCTGGGTGCCGAAACGCTGAAAGAAGAAAAGTGCGGAGAGGATAATAATAACAATACCTATTGTAAGCCCATTGCCCGGCACTATAGTTTGCTCCATACCCTTAACGCTGTTCAGGCCCTCTATAGCCGATGCCACTGAAATGGGCGGAGTGATAATACCATCAGCCAGTAAGGTAGTGGCACCGAGAATGGTAGGTATAACCAAGTGCTTGCCATAACGCCTTACCAAGGCATATAGGGAAAAGACACCACCCTCCCCCTGGTTATCTGCCTGCAAGGTGAGCCAAACATATTTAATAGTAGTTTGAAAAACCAATGTCCAGAAAATGCAGGATACGCCACCGTAAACCAGTACATCATCTATCTTACGATCGCCAACAACAGCCCTGAGCGCGTATAAAGGGCTAGTACCTATATCGCCATAGATGATGCCAAGCGCTACGAGCAATGAGGCAATAGTAACCTTGCTCAAATGCTTTTGAGTTTGTTTCATTATTAAGATTATTTACTGATTATTCTTTACTAAGGAACCGATAGCCGATACCTGATTCTGTAACTATATATTCGGGATGATTGGGATCGTCTTCTATTTTCTTTCTCAGCTGTGCTATGAATACTCTTAAGTACTGGGATTGGCTGATATAGCCGGGTCCCCAAACTTCTCTTAGCAAATAGTGATGCGTGAGCACCTTACCTTCATTCTTCACAAACAATGAAAACAAAGTATATTCTGTAGCTGTAAGCTTAATTACTTCATCGTCTTTTTTTACTACCCTTAGCGCCAAATCTATCTTCAGGCGGACATTTGATATGACCGGCTGCACT
>JBQCEX010000177.1:0-9593 GCA_051959855.1 Flavipsychrobacter sp.
TGGAAATTATTGCACAATTAAGGCTGTTGTGAATGGCTAATACCTTGTAAATCAAGGCGCCATATTACTTCTTGCGCATCAGCTTATATATACGGATGGCGCTCATTAGCAGCACTACGAATAAAATAAGTCCTATTAAGCCCCACAGCCAGCTGAGTGCCTGCTGCACCACTGCCAGCATCACTATGATCACCAGGAAAATAGTTGCCACTTCATTCCATACACGAAGTTTCTGCGAGCTATATTTAAAAATGCCTTTAGATTGTTGCTTATACAATGCATGCAATGTGAAAAAATAAGCATACAAGCCCACTACAAAACAAAGCTTTACCGCGAGCCATGAAGGCAATGCAAAACGATAGATAGCATACCAGGTAAGCGGCCCGAAGATAAGCGTAAGAATAGCAGAAGGGAATGTGATGCCCAGCCAGAGGCGCTTGATCATAATGCCGAATTGCTTTTGCAATATGCTGCGCTCAGGTTCAGGTTTTTCATTTGCTTCAGTATTGTAAATGAAAAGACGTACGATATAAAACATACCGCTGAACCAGGTAACAATAAAAATGATGTGAAGTGCTTTTATATAATTCATAACAAGCCGGAGCGCCTAAAATACTATTGTAAAATCATTTCTCTATTACCTTCTTTTAATCCCTGCACCCAGCCGGCAATAGCCTTTACCCATAAAGGATGAGTATTAAGGCAAGGAATTAACTCAAAGGATTCGCCGCCTGCACCAAGAAAGGACTCTTTACCCTGCATGGCAATCTCCTCAAGGGTTTCAAGACAATCACTCACAAAAGATGGACAAGCAACCAATAGCTTTTTAACGCCTTCTTTCGGCAATTCAGGCAAACGCAATACAGTGTATGGTTTCATCCATTCCTCACGACCCAGTCTTGATTGAAAAGATATCTCAAATTTATCATTAGGGATACCTAATTCCGCAGCAACGAGGTAAGTAGTGGTAATGCACTGATGGCGGTAGCATTGCTTATGCGCCGGAGAATCAATCTCGCAGCAATTAGCTACTTTATAGCAGTGGGCAGTTGTTACGTCGCCTTTGGTTATATGTCTTTCGGGGATATTGTGATAGCTGAACAATATCTTATCATAATCCTGCTGCAGATAAGGCTTTATACTTTCTGCAAGCGCCTGTATGTAATGTTCCGCGTTGTAGTAAGGCTTTACAAAAGTGAGCTTAAAGCCATACTTGCCTTTGGCATGCATATTCTTTGCATCCTCTATAGCCGTTTCATAGCTGGACATAGCATAATGAGGATACATAGGCACTAATATCACCTCATCAAGAGCAGGATATTTTTTAGCCAGGTTATCGTAAGCAGCTTTAATAGAAGGGTTGCCGTAACGCATAGCTATTTCAACAGGTTCCTCTACCTGCTGCTGTAGTGCCTGCTGCAATTGCTTTGTGATAACAATGAGCGGAGAACCTTCATCCGTCCATATTTTCTCGTAAGCCTCTGCTGATTTAGGCGCGCGGAAAGGAGCAATTATGCCCCGCACCAACAGCAAACGAAACAAATAAGATTTATCAATTACGCGTCCATCCATAAGGAATTCATTGAGATAAGCCCTTACATCCTTAACCTCAGTAGAGTCAGGAGAACCAAGATTCATCAATATTATCGCGCGTTTTACCGGTTGTGACATTTTAAATAATTAGCAGGTGATTACAGATAAAACTACTTTATCTATTAACCTGATGCAAAAAAAGAAACATTAGAAATCTATGACAAAAATCATGGTCTAAAATGACAAATGCATGACGCAGTAATTACCGTAGCCGGAGATTGGAAATTACCTTTGCCACGTAAACTTTTACTTCAGTAAAGGATGTATCATAAAGACAAGGACATATCAGACTTCAGGGTAGTAGGCATAAACTATAAGAAAACTGACGCTGGATTGAGAGGTCAATTTGCAATAAACAACGACCAATACGCCCAAATACTCGCCACCGCACCTGCCAAAGGGATGAAAGCATTTTTCATACTTTCTACCTGCAATCGTACCGAAATATATGGATTGGCAGAAGACGCCACGCAACTAATGGAGCTTATATGCTCACAGGCTGAAGGCGATATTGATACATTTTCCAAAATAGCATATATCAAAAATGGCTGGGATGCTGTGGAACACCTGTTCCAGGTAAGCTCCGGCCTTGACTCACAGATATTAGGGGACTACGAAATACTGGGGCAGATAAAGAACTCTGTAAAGTTTGCGAAAGAGAACGGGTTTATTTGTCCGTTCATGGAGCGCCTTATCAACTGTGTATTGCAATCATCAAAAGCAATAAAGACAAATACTGAATTGAGCGGCGGTACGGTATCCGTATCATTTGCAGCGGTGCAGTATATAAAAGAGCATATCTCATCCATAACAGATAAAAAGATATTGCTGCTTGGCATCGGGAAGATAGGTCGCAATACCTGCAAAAACCTGGTAGACTACCTGGAGACAACCAATATAACACTGGTGAACAGAACTGAAGAAAAGGCAGCGACACTTGCAAAAGAGCTGAAACTACAGTCAGCACCCATTACTGAAATAAATGAACAGATAGCAACATCTGACATTATACTGGTAGCAACCAATTCACCTGAACCAACCATTCTTAAATCACAACTGGAAGGGAAAGGAGAAAAGCTGATCATAGACCTGTCTGTGCCCTGCAACGTAGAAGAGGCAGCGCGACAGATGGAGGGCATCACATTTATAAATGTAGATGAGCTTTCTAAAATAAAAAACCAAACGCTGCAGGCAAGGAAAGCAGAAGTACCCAAAGCGCTGGCCATAATACAGGAACACATTGCTGAGTTCAGGGAGTGGTATGATATGCGCAAGCATGTACCTATGCTGAAGGAAGTGAAATATAAACTGCAGGAAATAAGCACAAAGCATATACAACTGCCTGCGAGCTCGGAAGAGAAGATCCAAAAAGTAATTAATACACTGGCTATAAAAGTGCGCAGCAACAATACGATAGGCTGCAACTACATTGAGGCTATCAATGAATACATTGCATAGACATGAGCAAGGTGATAAGAATTGGCACAAGAGAAAGCCAACTGGCCGTATGGCAGGCTGACCTTGTAAAAAGCTTACTGGAAAAGAATGGTTATACCGCCGAACTTGTTTATATAAAAAGTGAAGGCGATACAGATCTGAAAACGCCGCTCTACGAAATAGGCGTACAGGGCATCTTTACCAAAACACTGGATATAGCGCTGCTGGAAGACAGAATAGACATAGCAGTGCACTCCATGAAAGATGTGCCTACCGTGCTGGCTAAAGGTATTATCCAGGCAGCAGTATTGCCAAGAGCATCTTATAAGGACCTATTAGTGCCTAAACATGGTACAGGCTTCCTGAATGAAGCGGACGGTCATGCAGTGATTGCTACAAGCAGTACACGCCGCAAGGCACAATGGCTGAATAAATATCCACAACATACAGTAGAAAACCTTCGGGGCAACGTAAATACCCGACTACGCAAAGTGCAGGAGCATGAATGGCAGGGTGCCATATTTGCTGCTGCAGGTCTTGAACGCATTAATCTGCGGCCTGACAATGCAGTAGAGCTGGACTGGATGCTGCCGGCACCTGCACAGGGAGCTATAATGGTGGTGTGTAAGGAAGGCGACACATATTCGTTTGAAGCCTGTCAGCAATTTCATGATGCAGATACCGCACTGTGCACCAAAATAGAACGCGATTTTCTGCGCGCCTTGATGGGTGGATGCTCTACGCCTATATCGGCACTTGCAGTACGTGAGGGCAACGATATTTCGTTCAAGGGAAATATACTGAGCCTGGATGGGAAGCAGAAAAAGGAAGTGAGCCGTAAAGCTGCTATAGGTGATGCCACTGAAACAGGCACATTAGCTGCGCAGGAACTACTAAGCACCGGAGGGCAGGCAATACTGGACGCAATACGTAATGGCAAATAAAGTGAACATACTATGTACAGTACCTATACCACAGCCACTAATAGATATGGTGGCTGATAAAGGCATAGATATGGATATAGTATCGCTTATCAGCATCCAGCGAACAGGAAGTAAGGAATTACAGAACGAAATAGAAAAATTATCGGGCGAGGGTCTTAATGTTATTTTCACAAGTGCTAATGCAGTAGAGATCGTAAAGGGCTATATGCTGCATGATGGGAGTAAATGGAACGTGTACTGCATAGGCAATGCCACTAAAAAAGCTATTGAAAATAATATTGGCGTTAATAATGTGGCGGGCATTGCAAATAATGCTTCTGAGCTGGCAGATGTAATCATTAATGATAAAGTAAAAGACGTAGTATTCTTTTGCGGCGATATACGCAGGGATGAACTGCCGACAAAGCTAAAGAAAGCAAATGTTACATTGCGCGAGCTTGTTGTTTATAAGACCATACAGAATGAAGAAAGGATAAGCAAAGTATATGACGGCATATTATTCTTCAGTCCGAGTGCGGTGGGCAGTTTTTTTTCGAGAAATGATATTCCGCCGGGCACTACCCTATTTGCTATAGGCGAAACAACCGCAGAAGCAATAAAGACCTATACAAGCAATGAACTTGTAGTGGGCAAACAACAATCGAAAGAAGCAATGATCGATGTAATGATCGATCATTTTAAAAAATAGGCAAAACAAACAATTAAAACCAAATGAGTAAGCTGCAAAACGACCTGCTGTTAAGAGCACTAAAAGGTGAACAAGTGGAACGCCCACCCGTATGGATGATGCGCCAGGCAGGCCGTTATCTGCCTGACTATATAAAGCTGCGCGAGCAATATGACTTCTTCACGCGCGTGCAGACACCGGAGTTGGCATGTGAAATAACACTGCAACCAATAGACCAGGTAGGCGTAGATGCTGCTATCATTTTTTCGGATATACTGGTAATACCACAGGCTATGGGCCTGGAAGTATTGCTGGAAGAAGGACGTGGACCAATACTGCCTAAAACAGTACGCAATGAGCATGATATAAACGAACTGCGCACTACAGATGTAGAAGCAAACCTGAGCTATGTAATGCAGGCGCTGGCACTTACTAAAAAAGTATTGAACGGACGTGTACCACTGATAGGTTTTGCCGGTGCGCCATGGACCATACTTTGCTATATGGTGGAAGGCAAGGGCAGCAAGTCATTTGATAAGGCAAAACAATTCTGCTTTACTTCACCTAAATTAGCACATAAGTTATTGCAGAAGATAACTGATGTGACTATTACCTACCTGAACGCACAAGTGGATGCAGGCGCAGACCTGGTGCAGGTATTTGATAGCTGGAGTGGCATGCTGAGCCCGGCGGACTTTAAAATGTTTGCACAGCCATATCTTGAGCAGATAGCTAACGCCGTGAGCAAGAAAGCACCTGTAATATTGTTCCCTAAAGGCAGCTGGTATGCGCTGCCGGAATTGAGCAAAAGCGCAGCATCGGGATTAGGTATAGACTGGACAGTGACGCCTAAGATGGCACGCGAGATGACAAATAACAGCATAACTCTGCAGGGAAACTTTGATCCATCAAGGTTGTTATCGCCTATAAAAGAAATAAAGAAGTCTGTGACAGAAATGATAGATGCGTTCGGTACACAACGCTACATAGCCAACCTGGGACACGGCATATTGCCTAATGTACCGGTAGACCATGCCCGGGCATTTGTAGATGCAGTGAAAGAATATCAACCAAGCAATAGCTTTACTACAGTATAAAGACAATGGAAATAAAAGACCAGTTCATAGCGTATATACACCAGTTGCAGGATGACATTTGTACTGCACTGGAAACGCTTGACGGTAAAGCAAAGTTTATAGAAGACAAATGGGAACGCCCAGAAGGTGGCGGGGGCAAATCTCGCGTGATAGCTGATGGGAATGTGTTTGAGAAAGGTGGTGTGAATACTTCTGTAGTACATGGTGTATTGCCTGCTGCTATGCAACAGGCATTTGGTGTACAGGAAAGCAATTTCATGGCCTGCGGACTATCGCTGGTGATACATCCGATGAATCCTTATGTGCCTACGGTTCATGCTAACTGGCGTTATTTTGAGTTATATGACAAGGAAGATAAGCGACTGGATTGCTGGTTTGGCGGCGGCTCTGACCTGACGCCTTATTATATTTTTGAAGAAGATGGAAAGCATTTTCATACTACGCTGAAAAATGCAATGGACCCGTTTGGCGCAGAGCTTTACCCTAAATATAAACAGCACTGCGATGAATACTTTGTGAACAAACACAGGAATAATGAAGCGCGTGGTATAGGTGGCGTGTTTTATGATTACCTGAGGCCGAAGGATGATGCAGAGCACAACAGGCTTCTGGAATTTCAAAGAGCAAACGGCAATGCTTTTTTGCCTGCTTACCTGCCAATAGCAGAGCGAAGAAAGGATATGCCCTACGGAGAAAGGCAGAAAAACTGGCAGGAAATAAGAAGGGGAAGATATGTGGAGTTTAACCTGATACATGACAGAGGAACACTGTTTGGCCTGAAAACTAATGGACGAACAGAAAGTATATTAATGAGCATGCCGCCACGGGCGCGATGGATATATAATTATCAGCCTGAAGAAGGCAGTCCTGAGGCAGAACTGGTAGCTAATCTGAAACCAAGAAATTGGGTATAAATATTTATTGAAATGCAACTGATAAGAAGAAACAGAATTTTGCGCAGCAGCCCTGCTATCAGGGCTATGGTAGCAGAGACTATACTGAAGCCTGCTGACTTTATTGCGCCGTTATTTATAACTGAGGGAAAAGGTGTAAGGGAAGAGATATCATCCATGCAGAACTATTATCGCATGAGCCTTGACCTTACAGTGGCAGAAGTAAAAGAGTTGTGGAACCTGGGTATAAAAAGCGTATTGCTGTTTATAAAATGCAGCGATGATCTGAAGGATAATAAAGGTACGGAGGCAGTGAATCCTAATGGCTTAATGCAGCAAAGCATAAAAGCTATAAAAGATGCTTGTCCTGAAATGGTTGTGATGACGGATGTGGCATTGGACCCATACTCAAGCTATGGGCATGATGGCATAGTAGAAAACGGTGAGATAGTGAACGATGCTACCGTAGAAGTATTAGCAAGAATGAGTGTGAGTCACGCCGAAGCAGGTGCTGATATAGTAGCACCAAGTGATATGATGGATGGCCGCATACTGGCTATACGCGAAGCCTTGGAAGCAAATAATTTTACCAAGACCGGCATTATGAGTTATAGCGCTAAGTACGCGTCATGCTTTTATGGCCCATTCAGAGATGCGCTGGATAGTGCCCCGGGCTTCGGTGATAAGAAGACCTACCAGATGGATTATGCTAACAGACTGGAAGCGATCAAGGAAACAATAATGGACGTGGAAGAAGGTGCAGACATAGTAATGGTGAAACCGGCCATGGCTTACCTGGATATCATTCGCGAAATAAAGAATGAGGTAACGTTGCCTGTAAGCGCTTATCATGTAAGTGGTGAATATGCTATGATAAAAGCCGCTGCTAAGATGGGGTGGCTGGATGAGAATAAAGCAATTATCGAATCACTTACCAGCATAAAACGTGCAGGAGCTGACCTGATAGCTACTTATTTTGCAAAGGATGCAGCAAAATTGATTGGGCTAATATGATCATCATTGAGCTTACCTATATTGCAGCACTAACAGAAATTGACATACACATGGAAGCGCATGTTGTTTTTCTGGAAAAGCATTACGCTTCCGGTAAATTCATTGCTTCAGGACGTAAAGTGCCGCGCGATGGAGGTATTATACTGGCTACAGGCCTGACCAAAGCAGAGGCAGAAGAGCTGATACAGGAAGATCCCTTTTACAGACATCATCTTGCCAAGTATACTATTACAGAATTTGCTGTCTCTAAAAAAGCAGCACATTTAGAAACAATATTTTCATAGAGCTATTTATCAATAATGGAGAAAAGCAAACAACTTTTTGAAAGAGCCCAGAAATCTATACCCGGTGGTGTAAACTCGCCGGTACGTGCATTTAAAAGTGTAGGCGGTACCCCTGTTTTTATAGACAGGGCTAAAGGCGCTTATCTGTACGATGTAGATGGCAAAAAATATATAGACTACATCAACTCATGGGGCCCCATGATACTTGGTCATGCCTATGAGCCTGTAGTGAAAGCCATACAGGAGAAAGTAGCAGGCTCGACTTCATTTGGTGCACCTACCGAGCTGGAGATAGAAATGGCTGAGCTGATAAAAAGCATGGCACCTAATGTGGACCTTGTACGTATGGTGAGCAGTGGTACGGAAGCGTGTATGAGCGCAATACGCCTGGCCCGTGGCTATACCGAAAAAAACAAGATCATTAAGTTTGAAGGTTGTTATCATGGTCATGCTGATTCTTTCCTTGTAAAAGCGGGAAGCGGTTTGGCTACATTTAATATTCAAACAGTGCCTGGTGTTACTGCGGGTGTATCTGTTGATACAATGACTGCAGCATATAATAATTTAGAGGCTGTACAGCAATTAGTGGATACACATAAAGGAGAAATAGCTGCCATCATTGTTGAGCCTATAGCAGGTAATATGGGCTGTATTTTACCTAAGCCTGGTTTCCACGAAGGGTTAAGAAGTATTTGCGATAAAGAAGGCATTGTATTCATTTTTGATGAAGTGATGACAGGCTTCCGTCTTGCACCGGGTGGCGCGCAAGAGAAGCTGGGTATAAACGCCGACCTGGTAACCTATGGTAAAGTAATAGGTGGTGGCATGCCGGTGGGTGCATTCGGCGGTAAGAAAGAAATCATGCAGCATATAGCACCCCTGGGTAATGTTTACCAGGCAGGCACCTTGAGTGGTAACCCAATAGCTATGATAGCGGGCTATACCATGCTAAAAACATTGAAGGAAACCCCTTCCGTATATGATGATTTGAACGGGAAGACAAAAACATTGCATGAAGGACTTGATAAAGTATTTGCAGCAAGCAAAGTACCTTATACAATAAATAGGTTCGGCTCTATGATAAGCGTGCACTTCAGTGAAAAACCTGTAACTGATTTCGCCAGTGCATCTGCCGCCAATAATGCATTGTTCAACCAATATTTTCATGCTATGCTACAGGAAGGAATATACCTGCCGCCATCAGCATTTGAGAGCTGGTTTATCAGCACTGCGCTTTCTGCAGAAGACATACAACATACGGTTGCTGCGACAGAGCGATTCCTGAAAAATCTTTAATCATTTGTCTGATTCAAATTAGAAAAGATTTTTTTTGAAAAAGGATTTGGCAGAATGAAAATGACGCTTATCTTTGCAGTCCAATTAGCAAAAAAGGAAGCATAGCTCAGCTGGTTCAGAGCATCTGCCTTACAAGCAGAGGGTCCGCGGTTCGATCCCGTGTGCTTCCACTGAAAAGGAAATTGAATTACTTCAATTTCCTTTTTTTATTGCTTTCCAGTTGACCGCTCCGTTAAATCATCGTCTATTAGCCGAACGAATATTACAAGTTTCACATAAGAATACTATTTTTAAGTTATAAATCACAACCCGTGCCATTCACTAATGCAGGATATGAGTTTAAAGCACTATTTAATAATGTAGCTATT
>JBQCEX010000178.1:0-5765 GCA_051959855.1 Flavipsychrobacter sp.
CAGAAGAATCGGTTACACTGCAGGTTACAATTAGCCTATAAAAAGTCTGTTGGGTTATCCCAGCTGATGTATAGGTACTGTTTGTAGCACCACTTATAGTAGTAACAGGTCCTCCGACATACGCAGCAGATTGCCATTGGTATGTAAAGCCGACAACATCAGGAAGGCCTGAAGCATTTAAATCGAATGAAGTATTAGGACAAACTGTTGCAGGTGCTGTTATGGATGCACTTGGCTTACCAGAACAAACATTTTCAATGCTTACTGCCAAAATTCCGATTAAGCCATTGGTACGGCCGCCCGGATCAGTATTTTCAAAAAAGATGTGATCAATTAACTTACCATAGTTAGATGAGCTGAGGGTAAGTTTTCTTTCATATAAATGCGGATCATAAGCATCACCATCCAACACATCGGCAGTGCTTACGCGGCCTATGCCGCCGGTTGCTGCTCCCGAACCATACCAATCGGGTATGCCAATGCTGGTAAAAGTTTGCGAAGTACCGTCTGTAAAAACCACTGTCATTGTAGCGCTTGCATTGCCACTACCGGATGTACACAGCACTTCTACTTCCGCAGCAGACTGTGGCGTTACAAACGTAAGCCTGCCAGTATCATTTGTATTAGGCAAATGCAATACATTATTTTTTGTATAGTCAGCTAGTTGCCAGCTCAAACCTGAAGTTGCTGTACTATTAATGGTGCCACTGTTAGGCAGGTAATAACTTGGCGTACCGCCATAGCTATAGTTTTCAGCGACAAACAACCAATCTACACCATCAAAGCCACTGGCAACAGTGGTAGAGCTTGCAGCAGGACCTGAGCCATCGGCAACAAGATCCTGGTTATAACCAGTCACAGCGACAGGAGTGTACGTTACAGCCGAGGCAGTAAACACACTTAAAATCAACGATAGGCAAAGGGTAACACTCTTCATACCTTTTTCTTACTTATTAATTTTAACAAATAGAGAGGCTTCAAAAAGTATTGGAACAGATAAAAGTTTAACTTTTAGTTAGTGCAATAATTATCAGCCGGAAACATACATCAATTAGACGACCAATTTAGTTAAAAGGTTGGCTATTAACGCATATTTCGTCAAGTATATAAAGTTTTTTTCTGCTTTCAAAATATTCTAAAATAATACACATAAAATAACTGATTGTTAATCTGTTATTCATTAAACATAAAGCAGGTATATCGGTAGAAATAATAATCTTATATTATAGATGAAATGCAGTTACCTTAATTATTCTTAAAAAAGCTATTAATGTTGCTGCTTTTTCTATTTTTGAAACTGATTAAGACGTAAGAATGGCTACAGGAAAAAAAGCAAAACCATCGTATGTATATGCAATAATAGGGGTTTCCCTCGTATTATTTCTATTAGGCACACTTGGATGGCTGGTAATTAATGGTCGTGCGCTGACACGTGCCTTTAAGGAAGACCTGGAAGTAAACGTGAATTTTCACGACAATACCAAGGATGAGAATGTGCAAAAAATGAAGACGATACTGGACCAGCAGCCATTTGTACGCGAGTCGAGAATAATAACCAAGGACGAAGCAATAAAAATGGAAACCCAGGTAGAAGGTGAAAACCCGGTGGACCTGCTGGGCTATAACCCGCTTTTTTCATCTATTGCATTAAAGCTGCATTCTGAATATGTAAATAAGGATAGTCTTGAAAAAATAAGACAGTTTATTCTGCAAAGCAATGTGGTACGCGACGTGACATGGCCTAATGTAGTGGTTGAAAAAATGAACAGCAACTTTAGAAAAATAGGCATTATACTGGCGGTTATTTCAGTCATACTGTTCATCGTTGTCATATTCCTTATCGATAATACTGTGAGACTTGCCATGTTCAGCAACCGTTTTTTGATAAAGACAATGCAAATGGTGGGTGCTACCCAACGCTTTATTTCACGGCCTTTTGACAGGCGCGCCGTTATTAACGGCTTTATCAGTGGAGTAATAGCAGTAGTAGCCTTATGGCTGGTTATATCATTTGCATATACACAGTTACCAGAACTAAAGCTTTTGAAAAATACAGGCATGCTTACCTTACTAATGGCAGGTATGATACTTACAGGCATTCTAATCTGTATGATCAGCACGCACCGTTCAGTAGTTAAGTACCTGAAATTACACGTAGACGACCTTTATTAAATTATTTTATAACCATTTTTATTATGGCAACACCACAAGCAAGGCCACAAGCAACTGCAAGGCCTACCACGACAAAAGCAACTGCAGGTAAATCAAACGTACCCAAAGGCAATCAAACCTTCCTGTTTGACGGCACTAATTACAAATGGATGATCGGTGGCCTGTTACTGATCCTTATAGGGTTTGCACTAATGGCAGGCGGTAAAAGCGCTGACCCGCACCAGTTCCTTTATGATGAAATATACAGCTTCCGTCGTATAACCCTGGCGCCTATAGTAATGCTTATAGGTTTTGGTATTGAAGTATATGCCATTATGAAGAAGCCAGCGGCTGCTGAGGAAACAAAATAATTATCTGACATAGACAAAAGAATAAAGGCAGCCTGAGGCTGCCTTTATTCTTTATTGAACCGTATTTCTCTTATTACGTAGTTTTTGTCCTTTAGCTTAAACAAAATATAAACACTGTATTTGCCTCCCCCCGCTGTCTTCATTTCGCCTACTACGAACCGGGAAGAATTATCAGCAGAATTATTGTTCAGGATCACCATGTCAGAAGGGTTATTGCGTCCAAAGAAGTCCTTCAATACCATTTCCGCCTGTGTGCGACTATAGGTAGATTGTGAGTTATTAATAGTCACGGGTACCACATCATCAAAATGCTTGACGACCTCACCTGCCTTACCATATTTTATGGCATTGGATACCTCCTCAACAGGTGCTTGCGCATTTGCTTGCTGCAACACAAAGAAACAGCACAATACAAGCAATATTCTTTTAAAAAACATGAGCACTAAGGTAAAAACCTTTCATTATTTATTATAAGTATCTATCAAAAAACAAGCCAAAGCTGTTATTAAGTCGATAAAAATCAATTCAAATAGTGCCTGTTACATTGAAATCTGGCAATAAACGGGGTAAATCGTAGCTTTGCACTCGTTATGTCAAAAAAGGTAATGCTTATCATTATGGACGGCTGGGGACACGGGAAAGTGCCTGCTGCCGATGCCATAGCTCATGCTTATGTTCCGTTTGTAAAATCTCTTTATTCAAAATACCCCAACACAGAGCTGGTGACCTGCGGAGAAGCCGTTGGTTTGCCGGAAGGACAAATGGGCAATTCCGAAGTAGGTCACCTGAACATAGGAGCAGGCCGCATTGTTTACCAGGAATTGCAGCGTATTAATAAAGCAGTAGCCGACGGTGAGCTTGAGAAAAACATAGTGCTGCAGGCCGCTTTTACAGAAGCGAAAACCAACAATAAAACACTCCATTTCATAGGACTGGTGAGTGACGGTGGCGTGCATTCGCACATCAGGCACCTGGAAGCATTATGCACACTTGCACAGCAAAATAATGTACCGCGCGGTGCAGTACATGCCTTTACTGATGGACGTGACACTGACCCCAAAAGCGGCTATGGCTTTATAAGTGAGCTACAGACACACTTACAAAAGACTGGAGGTAAGTTAGCCTCGGTAACCGGTCGTTACTATGCTATGGACCGCGATAAAAGATGGGACCGCGTGAAGCTTGCTTACGATGCGTTAGTTCATGGTATTGGCACTAAGACTCATGATGCGCTTGCAGCTATACAGGAGTCTTATGAGGCAGGCGTTACGGATGAATTCATTAAGCCGATCATTGTTTGCGATAGTGCAGATCAGCCGCTGGCCACCATACAGGAAGGCGATGTAGTGATCTGTTTTAACTTCCGCACAGACCGCTGCCGCGAAATAACGCTGGCGCTTACGCAGCAGCCATTTGCAGAGCAGAATATGCACCCGTTGCATTTGCATTATGTAACCATGACGGAGTATGACAGGACCTATAAAAATGTAGGTATCATATTCGACAATGATAACCTGAACAATACATTGGGCGAGGTGTTAGCGGCTCATGGACTGAAACAAATACGAATTGCCGAGACTGAAAAATACCCACACGTCACCTTCTTCTTTTCAGGGGGCAGGGAACAACCATTTGAAGGCGAAAGACGCCTGATGATACAGTCGCCCAGGGACGTAGCAACCTACGATCTGAAGCCTCAAATGAGTGCCTACGAAGTAACTGAAACTATATTGCCTGAGATAAAAGCACAAACCGCAGACTTTATTTGCCTGAACTTTGCAAATGCAGATATGGTAGGCCATACAGGTGTCTGGGACGCCGTAGTAAAGGCTGTAGAAACGGTAGACGAATGTGTATCGCGTATTATACCAGCGGCGCTGGAAAACGGCTATGCTGTATTCCTCACGGCTGACCATGGCAATGCTGACTACATGATAAATGAAGATGGCACACCCAATACTGCACATACCTTAAATCCCGTTCCATTGTTCCTGATATCTAACGATTATCATGGCACTATCCGTCCCGGCAAGCTGGGCGATATAGCACCGTCTATTCTTCGTTACATGGGCATTACTATTCCGCAGGAAATGACCGGTAATATTCTGATAGATTAAGCCACACAGATCTTTTATAACTGAGAAGGGCCTGCAATTGCAGGCCCTTCTCAGTTATTTATCTATCCGGCTTATCGTGCAATCCACGGTGCAGGATCTATCTTTATTTGTCCTCCCTTACCCTGGTCTTTCCATATTTGCAGATTTATAGTAGGCTCACCTTCATCGTTGTTACCTACTATACCTATAGGCTCTTTAGTATGCACTTCCTGGTCTTTCTTCACATATACTTTAGACAGGCCGTTGTACACACTATAGTAGCGTCCATGGCTCACTATTACTATCCAGCTATCCCCGGTTACCGAGAACACATTCACTACCTTACCTTCAAATATGGCCCTTGCAGTGGCATTAGGCGTCGTGCGAATGTCTATACCATTATTTTCCACCATTACCTTTTCATATACCGGGTGCGGGTGGCGGCCAAACTGGTCTGATATGAAGCCTTTCTCCACCGGCCATGGCAGACGGCCATGGTTATTTTCAAAACTGTTGGACAATGCCATTGCTTCCGGTGTGATAGTCAGATTATAGTTGGGTGCAGGCTTAGGTGCTGCTGTATGTGGTAACGGCCTTGTAGCTGTCACATTGCTACCTGTATTGTTGGCAGTATTCCCTGCATTGTTATTTACCGTTATGCCGCCTTTTGTATTGCCGGATGGCTTTCCGTTATTATTAGCAGGCGGCAATGTGTTGCTCGGTCCTACCATCAATAGCTTACGTCGTTCTTCTTCCTGGCGTTTGCGTTCCTCTTCTTCAGCCTTTCTGCGTTCGGCTTCTATTTCCCTGCGTATCACTTCGCTAATGGCCCTGTTTACTTTAGCTGCTGCCTTCCGGTTCTTTTCTATCTCCGCCATCAGCTGCTTTTCCTGGCCTTTCAGGTCTTTTACCACATTGTTGGTTTCGCTGGTTTCCTTTTCAAATACCTGCTTTTGCTGCACTTGCGTATTCAGCAGTTGGTCTTTTTGGTTCTTCTCATTATTCAACACACCGATCTTATTCTCCAGCTGGTTCTGTGTACGGCGTATTTGCTCCACTTGGTCCTTTCTATAGTCCCTGAACTTCTTCAGATACTTTACCCTGCGCACAGCATCGTTGAAATCATTAGACGAGAACAGAAAAGCCA
>JBQCEX010000179.1:0-3740 GCA_051959855.1 Flavipsychrobacter sp.
GTTTACCGTGATGTGAAACAGGATCTGGAATACGATATCGACCTGGATGAATTTTCTGATGAAATTGAAGGTTGGGTTATTGACGAGTTTAAGCGTGTAGGTTGCGATACGGCATTAAGCGTATTGGAACTTTCTATCGAAGAGTTAGTGCGTCGCACAGACCTCGAAGAAGAAACAGTTCGCGATGTACGCCGTATACTCGAAGCAGAATTTCAGAGTGAGCAATAGGGCATAGGGCAAAAGCGCCCAAAACCCTGTTAAATAGAGTTCTAAGATTACGAAAAGACGCTGCTTTTCAGCAAAAATGGCGTAGGTTTGTAGATTAGGATTATGCTAAATAAGAGGTTAGCGAATTATTTTTTGACTAAAGGAACGAATGGCTACAACAACAAAAACACCAAGATTACTGGCAGCAGCCAAAGAATTTAACATCGGTAAGGAGACGCTCGTCGAATACCTGGTGGGTAAAGGCTTTGAGATCAATGCCAGCAATCCTAACACAAAGCTTACCGAGGTGATGTATGACGCTCTGCAGGCCGAATTTGCACAGGACAAGGCCGCAAAACGCAAGAGCGAGGAGATAGCATTACCTAAAGGATCTCTGCTGGATAGCCTTAAAAAGAATAAGGAAACACTGGATCTGGGTGTGCGCGAAAAGAAAGAGGAAGCAGTAGCAACACCTGCCCCCGAAAAAAAGAAAGAAGAGCCTGCGAAAGAACCTGAAAAGCCTAAAGAAAAGGCTCCGGAACCAGTAGCAGAAGTAGAGGAAAAAGTACAAGCACCTGCTGAACCTAAGCAGGAACCCGTTGCAGAGGAAACTGTACCTCCTGTAGCAGCACAAAAAGAAGAAGTGGCTCCGGCACCAGAGCCTGCAAAGGAAGAAGCCGAGCCGGAACATATTGATACTAAAAAGACGCGTATAGAAGGGCCGAACATACTGGGTAAAATAAACCTGGATGAATTGAACCTGTCTTCACGTCCTAAAAAAGGTGCAGCGAAGAAAAAAGCTGATACCAAAGAAGAAGCGCCACAGGAAAAGGCGGTAGCTCCTAAAGCTGTTGAAGCAAAAGCGGAGAAACCTGCTGAACCAGCTAAGCCACAGCCTAAAGCTGCGGAACCTGTTGCACAGCAGCCTGCTCCTAAAGTGGAAGAACGACCTGTAGCTGAAGAGCCTGAAGATAATAAACCGGAGCATATAGAAATGAAAGCTCCGAAATTGGAAGGCCCTAAAATCATAGGTAAGATAACATTGCCGGTAGCTAATACGGGCTCCGGTTCAAGATCTGAAAGCAGTAAGGAAAAGCGCAAACGCAAACGTATTCCGGTAGAGAAGAAGCCGGAAACTTTCAAACCTGATCAGCAAGGTCAGGGCGGACAAAATAGGGACAATCGTGGCGGTCCGGGTCAGCAAAATCGTGGTGATAACCGCAATGGTGCTCAACACGGTGGCGGTCATCGCGGCCCCGGTGGCGGACAAAGACAATTTGGCGACAGGCAACATGGGCATCAGGGTGGTGGCCAGGACCGAAGAGGTGGTGGCGATCGTCGCGGCGGACAACGTGGAGCTCCGGTTACTCCTCAGCAGCAGGAAATTGATACAAAAGCAATTCAGGAAAAAATACGCGAAACACAAGCCAAGCTTTCTGGCTCTACACGCAGCAAAAACCTTAAAGCCAAATATCGCCGTAATAAGCGCGAAGAAATGGCTGAAAAGCGCGCTGCAGCTGAGCAGGCAGAGCAAGGGAATGCAATACAGGTTACAGAATTCATTTCTGTAAGTGAATTGGCTAACCTGCTTGATGTAAGTTTTGCAGATGTTATCAGCAAGTGTATGAGCCTTGGTATCATGGTGTCTATCAACCAGCGCCTTGATGCAGAAGTTATTGAGCTGGTAGCGAGCGAATTTGGTTACGATGTTGAGTTTATCAACATGGAGCAGGCTACCGAAGATGAAGAAGAGGAAGTTGACGATCCTGAAGATCTGTTGCCACGTGCACCTATCGTTACCATCATGGGTCACGTAGATCATGGTAAAACATCATTGCTCGACTATATACGCAGTGCTAATGTGGTAGCAGGTGAAGCAGGTGGTATCACACAGCACATAGGTGCCTACCAGGTTACCACTGCAAATGGCAAAAAGATCACATTCCTTGATACTCCGGGTCACGAAGCGTTCACCGCTATGCGTGCGCGTGGTGCTAAGGTAGCCGATATTGCAGTGATAGTGGTAGCTGCTGATGATGCCATAATGCCTCAGACAAAAGAAGCTATATCGCATGCACAGGCGGCAGCCCTTCCTATGATATTTGCCATAAACAAGATCGATAAAGAAGGTGCTAATCCTGAAAAAATAAAAGAACAGCTGGCTCAATTGAACATCCTGGTAGAAGACTGGGGTGGTAAATATCAAAGCCAGGAAATATCTGCGAAGAAAGGCTTGAACATAGACATCCTGTTGGAAAAGATAGGCCTTGAAGCAGAATTGCTCGAGCTGAAAGCTAATCCTGATAAATATGCAAGCGGTAGTGTAATAGAAGCATCGCTTGATAAAGGTCGTGGATATCAATCTACTATTCTGGTGCAAAGCGGTACCTTAGAACAGGGCGACATGCTGGTATGCGGTCAGTACTATGGTAAGATCAAAGCAATGTTCAACGAACGCGGTCAGCGTGTTGATACAGCAGGCCCATCTACTCCGGTACAAATACTCGGTCTCAACGGTGCGCCTCAGGCGGGTGAGAAGTTTAAGGTGTATGAAGATGAAAACGAGGCTAAAGATATAGCTAACCATCGTGCTCAGATCATGCGCGAGCAGGGTATACGTGCCCGTAAGCACATCACGCTTGATGAAATTGGCCGTCGTTTGGCGCTGGGTAACTTTAAGGAACTTGGTATTATCATCAAAGGTGACTTTGATGGTTCTGTTGAAGCCCTTAGTGACTCATTACAGAAGCTATCGGTACAGGAAGTTGCTATCAATATAGTACACAAAGGCGTAGGTCAGATTACGGAAAGCGACGTATTGTTGGCTACCGCTTCCGATGCTATCATTATAGGCTTCCAGGTGCGTCCGTCTATGCAGGCTGCTAAGCTGGCTGAGCAGGAAAATATTGAAATCCGTACTTACTCCATCATATACGACGCTATTGAAGAGATCAAGAGTGCCATGGAAGGTATGCTTGAGCCTAAGATCGAGAAGAAAACCGTATGTAATATTGAAGTACGAGAGATCTTCAAGATTGGCGGCGTAGGCACCATTGCCGGTTGTTATGTACTGGATGGCAAAATGACCCGTAACACTAAGCTCAACCTGGTCCGTGATGGTATCGTTATCTACACCGGTGAATTGTCTTCACTTAAACGCTTCAAGGACGACGTTAAGGAAGTGAATGCAGGTTATGAGTGCGGTCTTATGGTAAAGAACTATAACGATGTCCGTGTAGGTGATATCATTGAAGGTTTTGATGAAGTAGAAGTAAAGAGGACGCTCTAGTCTGTCATATAATATGAAATTGATTAAAGGTTTATTGAATGCAAATTCAGTAAACCTTTTTTGTTGAATTAATAGATTCCTAAAGATATTACTCTCAAAAGGCTCGCAATGATTATTTAGATGACGCCTTCGGTTTCTTAAGTCTATATCTTGCTTGCTCTGAGAAGATAGCTATGGAAACAAAATTTCCGGTTATCATCAGGTATTGGTAGGGTACTACAATCAGCGCCAGAAAAATAGTAAG
>JBQCEX010000180.1:0-5675 GCA_051959855.1 Flavipsychrobacter sp.
CTTTTTTCTGCGCCAGGTGGTGGCGGCAAAAATCGTCAATAGAACCGCCGGGATATTTCTTCTCGAATGCGCCCCAGAGGTTTACCAGCTCAATAGTCTTATTCATAATACTTACTTCGATATCGAAGCAAATTTAAATAAAATAGTACGCTATTGTATTTTTAATTCGAAAACGATATACATTTGCATAAACAATTACGAAAACGAAGCAAATAAAATTATCAGAAAATGAATGCAAATCTTTATCACACAGCACTGGTGACCCATATAATAGGTGTGACCCTGGCGGCCGGAGCGGCGCTGGCCAGCTATATAATAACCCGGCAATTCTGGAAACAATATGCCGATGACAAGAAAAAGGCCAAAGCGGTGCAAGAGACCCAGAGAGGTTTTAGGCTGGTGCCGCGCATAGGGCTGCTGATGTTAATCCTATCCGGCGTGTGCATGATGGCACTGACCAATGGCGTGTTTGGCGAGCAGCTATGGTTCAGGATAAAATTCGGGCTGGTGCTAGTGATAATAGCGCATGGAATAATAATGGGCAGGAGGCAGATGAGTAGGCTGAACACCCTACTAATGCAGGAAACTATGGGGGCCAATGTAGATGCGCAACTGCTGAAACTAAAGGCCGGACTCAACAGGTTTCATATCGTGCAGATAAGCCTGTTTGTTATTGTTTTTACACTGAGTGTTTTCAAATTCAACTAAGTATATCACTATGAAACATCGATTTCTTTATATGCCGCTAATAGCAGCAGTTATATTCAGCGCCTGCACAGACATTCATAAAGCGCCGGAGCGGCCTGGCGTACCAGTAGATACGGCTACCAAAACAACAGACCCTGCAATAGCGGCCGGACAAAGAATATTTGAAGAAAAATGCGTGGCTTGCCATGGCAGCGATGGCACTGCGGGCATAGCCAATGCGGCCAACCTGCAAGTGAGCAAGCTGGATAAGGTGACTATAGTGCATACCGTGAGCAATGGCAGAAGCGGGATGCCACCCTTTAAAGCGCAACTAACGGAAACGGATCTACAAGACCTGGCAGACTACCTGATAACACTGCGTAAATAAAAAGGCTATGAGACGAGACAGTAAAAAGTTTATGCAGGAGTTACAGCTATTTTTCGCTACACCTGTAGCGGTGCATCTCTGCATCCTGCAACTATTCATAAAAATATATAAGCATAGCACTAAACAATGAACAACATGAAAAAGTATAAAAGAATATACAACATATCGACCGGCATTATTGTATTCATCATGCTATTCAGCATGTATAAGATGTACACGCCGGACTATGACCGCATGCATTTGCCGAACTACCTGAGGGTGGAGCTTACGGTATTTAAGATACTGGGCATAGCGGTGCTGCTAATACCCAGACTGCCGATGCGCTTGAAAGAATGGGCCTATGCAGGATTTGGCATAACACTGATATCGGCCATAGTGGCGCACTACAGCAGTGGGGATGCATTGGCCAGATCTCTGGAGCCAACTTTCTTCCTGGGAGCGCTGATCGTGTCGAACATCTATATGCATAAGGTATATGACAGAAAGGGAATGCTGCATAATGGTATTAGGAGCGACAGAAAATGAAAGGTTCAAGCAATATATGCCTGAACCAGTGAATTGCCCTATGGGGATGACAATACTTATTAGGGGATAAGGTTGTCATCCCAATCTTTAATCACAAAAGATTTAATAACCCCCTCTAGTATAAATGGGTCTTCCTTAACAAACTGCTCGGCAGCCTGGCGCGTTTTAAATATTGCCATGTTACCGCCCTTATCAGCAAAAGGACCTATTCCAATAATGTCGCCGCTTTCTATAAATTTATCGGCAACTATTTTATGCCTTGGGTAAACAGACATAATCTCTTCCAAACTTAGCCCCGCTCCCTCTCCAATAACAATCGTTTTCATCTTAATTAATATTTATCCGTTTGAATGTAATCCGATAGTGTTGCCTGCAGGATCGCTGATGAGCGCCATGTAGCCGGAATTCTCATCGATCTTTGTTTTAGGCATTAATATATTTCCTCCGGCCTTCTCTACCCTATTGAGTATTGCCTGGAGATTTGGATTGGCATTAAGATAAACTATTGGGCCAGTGCCAGCCGGTACATGCATCTGGCTTTGCACTACAGCACCACCCACCTTTGCATGTTCGGCGCTCCATGGGAACATGGCCATTTGCATACCAGGCATATCCATTGGCTGCATCTGCATGTCGAAAATCGTTTCATAAAACTTTTGCGATTGCTTCATGTCTTTAGCAGGTATTTCAAACCAATTCAGTGCATTGGTTTCGGCACTCATTTTTTGATTCATGATCTGGTTTTTTAAATTATTTATAAACTATTATGGTTACTTATCGGGCGCTACCGCAAGCATGGGATGATGCTCATAACGATTGAGGCCATTGGCAGGATCGTTAGCCATCATGATTTGCAATTCGGCCTCATCATGAACACAAACAATACCGAGGCCGTAAGTGCCTGCAGGATCGAGCACGGGGCCGAATGCGAGAACCTTGCCTTGTGCCATGAAGTCTCTCCAGTACTGCACATGCTGCAGCATGATGGCGCGTTCGTCCGGGGTCATATCCTGGCTGAATGTGGGCCTTGGTGGTATGAGCTTTAGCGCGAAATATTTCTTCTCCATTGAATCAGCCGGGTTGTCCTTTGCCTGTTTTGATGAATGCCGGAAGACTGGTGAGCACGTATTCGTTCCAACCCTTGCGGCAATCATTGTAACATTCAACCTCGGGGGTGATACCGATGTGCGTCATGGTGATTGTAGTGCCATCACCCTTGTTTTGAAAGAGCCATTCCACCTGGGTGTCCTTCCAGTCTGTTTTGTCATTGAGCCAATGCAAGTAGCAGTCGGTAACATACCATACAGTTTTTTGACCAGGGATGAGCTCTGATACCCGGAAGTTGACAAATGTGTCGCCGAAAGCAACTGAGAACTTATCGCCCATGCTTTCTGCCGCGCCGTGAAAATTAACTGCCCACCATTTGCTGACCTGACTAACGGCCTTCTGCGCCTGAGCAGCAGTAACAGTCACGTCAGTAGTGGCAGTATAGCTGTTTGTTTTGCTTAACGTATCCATAGCTATTTGTTTTTTATCAAAAGTAGTAAGCCCTGGTATAGGTGACCTCTGGCGATATGGACTTTCTTACCTGTTGATTTGGACAGCGGTTAACCGTAGCTTTGTAATATGCAAAAGCACATATCTATACTGGTACCGGAAGGTGAGGCGAGCATTATAGACATCATAGGCTCGTACAAGGCCTTTAGTGGCGCGAACAGGTACCTGATGCAGCAAGGTCAGGCGCCTATGTTTGAGATACAGACGGTAGGCTATCAACCACAGTACTATGACGGCGGTATGTTTACCGTGACACCACAAGTGCGGCCGGAGCAAGTGAAGCATACCGACCTGGTGCTGGTGCCAGCGGGCGGATGGAACTTTGAATATACCATAAACAGCAACCAGGCATTACTGCCATGGATAGTGCAGCAATATAAGCAAGGGGCCGAGGTGGCGAGTATGTGCATAGGTGGGTTTCTGCTGGCGGCGACAGGGTTGCTAAACGGCAGAAGCTGCTCGACACACTATGCAGCGGCTGATGTTTTCAGGAAGATGTTCCCGGAGGTGCATTTGCAAACGGATAAGTTGATAACGGATGAGCAGGGCATCTATACGAACGGAGGGGCAATGTCGTTTGCGAACCTGCTGGTGTACCTGCTGGAGAAATATTGCGGCAGGGAATGCGCCATATACTGTGCGAAATTTATGCAGGTGGATATAGACAGGAGCAGTCAGTCGCCGTTCATTATGTTCTCGGGGTTGAAAGACCACCAGGATGAGGAGATAAAACAGGCACAGGCATACCTGGAAAACAACCTGGCAGAGAAGGTGAACTTTGCAACGCTGGCGGAAAGGCTGGGCATTGGGCGCAGGAACTTTGACAGGCGATTTATAAAGGCAACATCTATAACGCCGGTGGTATACCAGCAGCAGGTGCGCGTAGAGGCAGCGAAGAAACTGTTTGAGACCAGCAGGCGCACAGTGAGCGAGGTAATGTATGAGGTAGGCTATAATGATATGCAGGCGTTTCGCGAGGTATTTAAGAAAATAACGGGTTTGTCGCCACTGGACTACAGGAATAAGTATAATAAGGAAATGGCGGTGGTGTAAGGCATACAATTCCGACCAAGGTCTGAATATCAATCAAGGCTGTGATAGAATTTGCTGATAATCTTTTTGCAAGAAAAAAGTTAGCTTTACTGAAGTAACACGAAACAATATGGATGCAACATTCTGGGATACACGATACAGCAAAGAGGTATATGCGTATGGCGAGGAACCGAACAAATACCTTGCAGCGCAACTAAATAATCTGAAACCGGAGAAAATATTATTCCCTGCGGATGGCGAGGGGCGCAATAGTGTTTATGCTGCTAAACTAGGTTGGGATTCTTATGCGTTCGATCAAAGCTCGGAGGGGAAGCGGAAAGCAGAGCTGCTGGCGACCAAGAATAAGGTGAAGATACACTACCAGATAGCGCAAATGCCATCTGTAGAATACCAGGAAAATGAATTTGACGCGATTGCACTAATCTTTGCGCATTTTGGCGGAAATGAAAAATTAGCGTACCTGAAACAGTTAAGCAGCTACCTGAAAAAGGGAGGCATAATGATCTTTGAGGCATATAGTAAGAACCATATGCATTTCCAATCAATAAATTCTAAAGCAGGCGGCCCATCGGATATTAAGATGCTCTATTCGATAGAGGAATTAGAGAATGTATTTAATGACTATGAAATAATAACACTAAAGGAAGAAGAGGTGGAAATACATGAAGGCCCATTCCACGGTGGAATGAGTTCAGTTATCAGATTTGTGGGGACGAAGAAATAATTTGACATCACCCTCACTATCTGCGGGAACGAATACGACTAAGGGTTTCGCGCCTTATGCCAAGGAAGGAGGCAATGTGCTGCAATGGTACGCGCATTAAGAAATGCGGTGCTTTATTTAACAGGAAGCCATAGCGTTGTTGCGGATCATACAGGGTGTACATTTCCTTCCATTCATTTTCGGAAATGACTAGGGCTTCCAGTATGGAACGGCCGAGGGACTGTAACTCAGCAGACTGTGCGTACAGATCAATCATTTGCTTCTTATACAGGCGGACTATGACTGAGGGCTCCAAGGCCTGCATATTGACCCCAGAGGGTGACTCTGTGCTTAGGCTGCGCATATCTGTCATGAAGGAGCCTTCGGTGAAAATGGCAGTAGTTGTTTCAATGCCATCATTTAAATGATAGGTGCGGAAAGCGCCCTGGTGTACAAAATCGATAAAGCAGCAGACTTTACCTTCATTCAGTATCAATTCGCCTTTCTGTACCTGCCGAATTTCTGAGATACTGCGCAGCAATTCCCAGGCCTGATCGGAGAAGTTGTAATGCGTTAGCAACGTTGTTTTGAAACTCTGCCATATTTCATCAGTATTCAGCGTCATGTGACGAAAATACAACACTAATTAGTGGAATTAGCTGCTTTTGTTTTTTGACTTAAGTCAAAATTTAGGAATTGTATTCGTTTGAGATTTGCATTTGAAATTTTAAAAATCACAAAAGTTATTTTATGAACAACAAA
>JBQCEX010000181.1:0-8162 GCA_051959855.1 Flavipsychrobacter sp.
CTAATTTTTACCACACCACTTTCCTCTCTTGCAAAAGTCCCGCAGGCAAGCTCACGCAGGAAAATCAACTATGCAGCACATCTCCATCCATACACTTTTCACTTTTATCTCCCTTGTTGGCATCCCCTCCAACAAGCTCGCACAGGAAGGCAACTATGCACGGCATCTCCAACCATGCACTTTAATTTTTCATTTTAATTTTCACTTTGAAGAATGTGGATATGTTTTCTTGGAAACCGCCTGTTAATAATAGTATCTTGCTAATACACGTAACGTAATCGCGAGGAACGAAGCGATCTCACATAACGTGAATTGCTCTTTGACATACTGTAAACCCTATTCGGACAAATCAAATTTTCCTATGTCCGAAAAATGCGACATTTTGAGACATTTTTGTCCGGTTTTGCCCATCAATGTTACTTTTCATAAAACTATAATAACTCAATAACAGCAATACTTTCAGCGCATTGAATAGCATAAAATGTCCCATGTCTCATTTTTTCTCATGAATGGGACATTTGAGCTTCACACCTCATATTAAATTATGCTCATCTGCCAATGTCGCTCATCATATTTCGGTAAATTGCAATTAAGATGAAAAGGGATGCAATAGAAAAAATATTCAGTGATAAGGCGGACAAACTGGAAAAGTTGGCTAAGGATATTGCGCCCAAGTTCAAGGAGGAAGATATCCACCAGTTTCGGGTGGAGGTTAAACGCCTTCGCTCACTGCTCAGGCTGCTAAGTATCAATAGGAAAAAGGAATTTAAGATCCCAAAGAAGTTCAAAAGGCTCTATGACATCGCAGGCGAGATACGTGAAATGCAACTGGAACAGAAGCGGTTAAAGGAATTGAATGCAAATCTTCCATCTTACTATATATACATGGAAGATACCATCAATAAGCAAAGGCAACTGTGGGAGAAGCATTACAACAAGAAGGCAATTGATAGCCTCAAAGAAAAGCTGGAAAGCTTTGATATCGATAATGTTGATCCTAAGCTGATGGTTGACTTTATTAATAAGAAACTAAAGGATCTGAAAACCATTAATGAAGGTGAGCCTGACAATGAACAAATACACACCCATCGCAAGGAAGTAAAGGACATGCTGTATAACATAAAGTTGGCTGAGAAAGAATGGAAGAAGGGATTTGAAGCCATTGATAAGCTTTCTATAAAGGAACTGGATGCGCTGTCAGATGTAATAGGCAACTACAATGATGAAAGGATCATTCTTGACCATCTCATTGGTTTTTCTCAATCATCAAAAGTACCCGCCGAAGAACAGCAAAGGCTATTTGATTTTTGCAGCAGGGAGATGAAAAAGCAAATATTAAAAAAGCGCGCCCTGCAGGATGCCATAAAGAAGTTCGTAAAGTCTAAATAGCTTATACTGCAAGCTCTTGTCGGCGCATCAGGTATTTGCCCAGCACATCAAACTCTATATTCACCAAACTGCCTTGCTCTATAGTCTTAAAATTAGTGTGCTCGTAAGTGTATGGTATTATAGTTACAGTGCATTCATCCTTACCTACATTGAAGACTGTCAGACTTACACCATTGATGCAGATTGAGCCTTTTTCTATTACCAAAGCAGCATACTCGGCAGGAAACTGAAAACGGTACAGCCAGCTGCCCTCCAGTGTCTGCTTTTCTGTACATCTTGCAGTCGCATCTACATGGCCTTGCACAAAGTGCCCATCCAAACGGCTCCCTACCTTTAGGGAACGCTCCAGGTTCACAATGTCTCCGGCCTGCCAGGTGCCAAGGTTAGTTTTACGCAGGGTTTCATCCACAGCCGTCACGCGATAGGAATTGCCTGCTATTTCAACCACGGTCAGACACACGCCATTATGCGCTACAGACTGGTCTATCTTCAGCTCATGGGTTATACTGCTTTCTATCCACAGCTCTACATTCGAGCCATTGTGCTGCACACTTTTTACTAAGCCTGTTGTCTCTATAATACCGGTAAACATGGGTGCGAAATTATTGCTTTCTTAAAGTTCCTGTATGGAAATTAATAGTGGTATCGCTTACTACTGTAAAATTCAGTGTAAAGGTCTTATTAGTGGTATCCGTTATTATCCGCTGTATAGTACCGCTAACCGTGTCAACTGATCCACAGAAAGCCTGTCCAAACCCTGCAATGGTGGTATCTATAGTAGCGTTCATACTCCTGTCCACGGTAAGTTTTACTGAATCTCCTGAACTGCAGAAGCCCAGTATGGCCATCTTCGTCTGCGACAAAGCGTAAAAGTTCAGGATAATGCTGTCTGAATAAAAGAAGGAGTTATCCGAGTGCAATACAGAATCTATAAAAAGGTATTTACCCACATACACATCTGTAGGATAAAAACAGATACTGTCATCGGGTCTGCCAGGGAAACCCCAGTTGTAATTCACCGCATTAGGATCATTACAATAAGGATTAGTAAGCCTTGGGTCGGTAAATGGTTTGGAATCCTTCCATTTCTGGCAGGAAACTATAACCACCAGTACAAGGAATGCTAACAACAAAAAAGGGAAAAAGCGCTTCATACGTAATCTAACGGCAATTTATCCATAAAACAGGTAATAAACGTCGGTACGCATAGGTATATTATGCTTTTAACAATTAAGCTTCCCCAAATGATATGGTAAAATTCTTTGTAGAAATAGTAAAAAGTATTAATTTTGCAGTCCTCAATGACCAAAAGGGGGTATATAATATGTTGATAATTGATTCTAAAGACTGCGAAAACATTGACAAGGCGCTGAAAAAGTACAAGAAGAAGTATGAAAAAGCGCGTATCCTTAATCAGTTACGTGATCGCCAGTCATATACAAAAAAGTCTGTTAGACGCCGCGGAGAAGTGTTAAAAGCTGTCTACAAGCAGCAGCTCGCTTCAGGAAAACTGGAAGATTAATACTTTAACGAAGTATTTGTTAAATACATTGCGCCTGCTACTGTAATTTACTATATTTACAGTAGCAGGCTTTATTATGATGTTTGAGCAATGGCAAACGGATTTTCTACAGTTTCTCAGGTTTGAGAAACGCTATTCTCAACACACCCTCACCGCCTACAATAAGGATCTCGACCAATTCCGCGAGTATATTCAATCTGAATTTGATATTACCAATCCTCAGGAGCTTGCTCACTTTCATATCCGCAGTTGGCTTGCCACACTGAAGGATGATGCGCAAATGGCCAGGACCATTAACCGCAAGCTATCCAGTCTTAACTCGTTCTATAAGTATTTGCTTCGCCATAACCTGGTAGAGAAGAACCCTGTTAAGCAGTTACATGCCCTCAGGCTGCCGGAGCGATTGCCTTCTTATATAAAGGAAAATGAAACAGAGCATTTCCTCGAAGAATTGCAGTTTGCTGAAGGCTTCAAAGGCTTTACTGAACGCCTTATCTGTGAATTACTTTACCAGACTGGCATGCGCCGTAATGAGCTTTTGCAGCTTAAAGAACAGGATATAGAATGGAGCCTGCGGCAGGTGCGTATACTGGGAAAGGGCAATAAAGAACGCTTGGTACCTGTAAGCCCTATGCTGCTGCATACCTTGAAAGATTACATTGATGAAAAGAAAAAACTCGAGAAATATGACGAAAGCCACCTGCTGATATTAGAGACTGGGGAACCTTTATATGCGGGTTATATATACCGTGTAGTAAAGAAATATTTGACTGCCGTAACGACATTGGCTAAAAGAAGCCCCCATGTTTTGCGCCATACATTTGCTACCCACTTACTAAGCAATGGTGCCAATATACAGGCTATTAAAGACCTCTTGGGGCATAGCAGCCTGGCGGCAACACAAGTATATACCCACAATAACATAGAAAAGCTCAAAGAGATTCATAAGCTGAATCATCCGCGAGGATAGATATTTTATTTCTTAACTTAAAACAGTTAAATTATGAACGTGCAAATTCAGACAGTGCACTTTGATGCAGACAGCAAGTTGGTTGATCACATTAAAGGTAAACTTCAAAAGCTGCAGACCTTTCATGATAAGATCATTAGTGTGGAAGTCTATTTAAGACTGGACAATGTGGTGCATCAAATAAAGGATAAAATAGCGGAAATAAAGGTATATGTACCGAAGGATACGTACTTTGTAAAACACCAGAGCAAGACATTTGAAGAATCTTTCAACCTGGCATTCGATTCTATGGTAAACCAGATAAAACGCCAGAAAGAGAAGAAAATGGAAAAAGTTATAGCTTAGGTTCATAATAGCTATAAAAAATCCGGCATTCGATGCCGGATTTTTTATTTGGCAGATAGTATAATAAAACTATCAAAAACATTATCTTGCAATTTAGTATAATTAATTACTTAGAGATGTTTCAACGTTGGACTAGTACTTGTTTGCTTCTGGTAATCAGTTCTTTACTACTGGGAGCTTGTGGTCATAAATATAGCAGTGACGACCCGTTGCCAATAACGCCTGCACCTGCTATTTTCATAGGCAGCGATAATCAAATCGTTTATTCCCTGGATCTTCAAAATGGCAGCAAGCGATGGGAATTCAATGCGAATGGGGCAGTGATATCGTCGCCGTTACTTTACAATAAACATCTTTACGTTTTCAGCCAAACAGGGAATGTTTTCAAATTAGATCCCAACTCCGGCAAGGTAATAAAGCAATTTTATTTAGGTGGTAATATTACTGCCACTGCAATAGCAAATAACGGGTTAATATATATAGGGTCGGGCAATAATACCTTCTATGCAATAGATGATGCAGCTGATACCATCAGATGGCACTATAATACATCCGGTCCTATTAATTCATCCGCTACGTTTTTGGGCAGTAATGTAATATTCGGCAGTAATGATAACAATGTGTATTCGCTTGATACAATTACTGGTAAGCTATCCTGGAAATATGCAGCTACCGGCACAGGAACTTTTACATCTTCGCCTGCAGCCAGCAATCCGTATGTTTTCATTGGCAACACTGATGGTAATATGTATGCACTGAACGCCAATTCTGGCTTGCTGAAGTGGAAATATGCTACAACTGCCCCGGTAGAAAGTTCCCCCATAGTTTATGGTGGTAGTGTATTATTTGGCAGTGATGATAATGGCTTTTATTGTATTGATACTGCAACGGGTAAGAAACTATGGGTAGACACGTTAGGGCAACGCGTAGTGTCTTCAGCTTACGCAGCTAACGGCCTTATATTCGTAGGTTGCTTTGACACCTATATGTATGCACTAAATATTATAGATGGTCATGTAAAATGGAAGTTGAGCACAGGTGCACTGATTAAGTCATGTCCTTTATTGTATCAGGGCAAGCTGTACTTTGGCAGCTACGATAAGTTTCTGTATGCCACTGATACTACAGATGGTTCTCTTTACTGGAAGCAAAACATTAACGGTGTTATCAATTGCTCACCGACAATAGATGATTTGAATGGCACACAGATCAATAGCTCTATAAGCGGTTATCATAACTAAAATCTAATAATAAAGCCTTTTGGCCCCTGCTCAATAGCAGGGGCTTTTTGTTTCAGGATTTTTTCATTTTATCCACTAAGCCTGTCGATAAGTTTGCTAATTTTATCTGATTAAATCCTGCTTATGCTGTATGCTATTGTAGATATTGAAACGACAGGAAGTTATGCCCTTGGAAATGGGATAACTGAAATAGCCATAGTAATACATGATGGTAAGGAAATTCTCCATTTTTATGAGACATTAATCAATCCTCACAAGCATATACCGCTCTTCATTCAGTCGCTTACAGGTATAACAGATGAGATGGTTGCTAATGCACCCTCCTTTGAAGAAGTAGCCGGGCAGATATACGAGCTTTTGCAAGACAAGGTATTTGTTGCGCATAATGTGAATTTTGATTATTCATTCGTAAAGCATAATCTGCAGGCGGCGGGGTATGAGCTGGAGCTTAAGAAGCTTTGTACACTGCGGCTTGCAAGAAAGATAATACCGGGACTGAAAGGCTATGCACTGCATAAGCTAAGCAGCCACCTTGAAGTGAACCTAACCAATCACCACAGAGCAGGCGGAGATGCGATGGCGACTGCACAAATATTTGGCATATTGGTAAACCGTGATACAGAGCAGGTGATAGCTACAATGCTGAAAGGCCGGAACCGTGAACAATATCTGCCACCACACCTGCCAGTAGAACAATTAGATGCATTGCCAACGGCGCCAGGCGTTTACTACTTCTATAATGCTGCTGGAAAGATCATTTATGTGGGTAAGGCAGTTAATATCTTCAAGCGTGTAAAAAGTCATTTCTCTAATAACAAGACTAATAAACAGAAGCAGGATTTCTTGCGGGAGATACATAAGATAAGCTACAAGGAGTGTGCTACCGACCTAATGGCCCATATACTGGAGAGTACGGAGATCAGGAGGCTATGGCCTGTGCACAACCGCAGTCAGAAGGGATATTTGCCCCGCTTCGGGCTCTTTACTTATGAAGATCAGCTGGGGTATAAACGATTTACTATTGAGAAGAATAAGCACTTTTATAAGCCTGTTTACACCTTCAATACGATATTGGAGGGCCACCATAGGTTGAGGCATTTGATAAGCGAATTTGGATTATGCTCCAGGCTGTGCAATATGGCTAAGGGTGCAGAATGCATTAATGATCTTCATGGTGGGAGCTGTGGGGGAAAATGCCCTGCGAACCTTGATGACGTAGCAACTTACAACGCAAAGGTAGACCAGGCACTTGATTGGATGCGTGAACACCTTCCTACATTTGCCTTTGTAGATAAGGGCATTACAGATAATGACCAGAGCTGCATATTAATAAAGGGCGGCAATTTCTACGGCATGGGCTATATAAACGATAGCGCTGCGCTAAAGGATATTGATACGCTGCAACAGCATTTAGAGCCACTACAGGATAATGACTATATACGCAACCTTGTGTATAAGCATGCGGCAGCAGCGCCTGAAAAGTGTATTGCATTTTAGCTATTACTGGGCCAGCCAATACTTACGCAGCAACCATTCTGCAGTTACCAGCAAAAGGATAAGGAAGAAATACCATTTCCAATCTACCAGCGGAACCGTTTCCGTATTTGTTTGAATAATGGGCTTTATCTGTTCGTTATGCGATATAGTGTCGTACAGAGCGGTGATGTTGCCGGCCGGGACCGTGCTACCGTTGTATTTTTTTGCAAGAGCATACAGCAGCGGATAATCAGCGCCTGATTCCATTAGTTCGATAGGCTGGCTTTCTACAACAAAAGAACCATTGACTGCGTATGTTTTGCCATTGTAGGTAGCGTGCGCAGTATAGCTATAAGTGCCGCCTGCCCATACACCAATGTTCAATTTGTATGCATTGCCGGAGCGTTCAAACGAAAAGCTCTGCTTACGACCTGAGCTGTCTGTTATGCTGAGCCGGGCATCAGGTGTGTTGATCTGTTCATTATTAGCATTTAGCAGGTAGGCATTGAGCGTAATAGCCTCCTGATCGCTCCATACATATTTGGGAAGCTGTACCTGGAAAGGTCGTTCGTTGCTGTTGGCGGTAAGAAAGGAAACCGTTTGCCTGATACATTCATCCACAACATTATGCTGATTGAAGTTCTTAAACTCATACAAACGCCAGCGCCACAATCCGTCCCCAGCCAGTATTGCAGCGGGTGTGCTGCCTTGCTGCAATATCCATAACGGCATTTGACGACTATCTGCGCCAGGGCGTTGATAGAACAGGACATTCGTATTGACAGCGGCCTGAACACTTGCAACAGGTGATGATAAGGGTGGCAACTTATCCATCACGGCCTGTATGTTTTGCGGCAGTGTGAATGCTGAGAATGAACTATTGTAGGCAGCAAATACATCGTGCGGGCCAGAAGGGGAGAAGCGCGCAGCCTGCTGTATGCTGTTGAGTGTATTTATGTTTGAACCAGCGCCCAATATATACCATACAGGCTTCCTGACGGATTGCAGCTGGGTAGTAAGATTGATATATTGAGACGGAATTTCATGCAAAATGATGAGCTGATAATCGCTTAAGGATGCAGGCATATTATCAGCCGTGCGCACCGTTACTTTATAGCCTTCCAATCCGCTTAATGCTTCCTTAATAGCATTCACATCAGGGTGAGGAGCGCCGCTAACTATCAGGATGTTTTTCTTCTCGTCTATTACCTCTACAAAT
>JBQCEX010000182.1:0-4837 GCA_051959855.1 Flavipsychrobacter sp.
TTGGCGGTACAGTCGATGCCAGTCCAACCGGAATAGCACTCGCAGTCAGGAATTATTTGCGAGCAAACTCCGTTCCCGGCACATACTAATCCGTCATCACTTGTCGGACATTCTTCATAACAAGCATAGCCGGAATATGGATAATAAACATAGCCATTGCGTATGCGCATACCTGTTTTACCCAGGCCCGCAGATACAGGAACTATAAATGTGGGCGTACCTGAATATGATAATGATGTATTGATAGCTATATATTCAGATGATTCAAAAATACCATTACGATTATAGTCTATCCATGCCATACCATAGCTTGTGCCACCTGCATAGCGTGTATAAAGTGTATAATAGCCTCCCTGGGTCAAATTAGCAGTGGTATTCATCGTATCAGGATACTGTGCCCAATAAGTTGGTGCAGGTAAAGCTACCGGTGTGCGATTTTGCAATGTAGTATTCACAATAGAAACGCTATCTATTATTGGAGGTGTACTGCCACCTAATGTGGTATTTGTGGTAGCTACAGCACAATAGCATTTGTAAAACAGATCGGCCATAACGGTAAGCACGTTGCTGGTATCAGTTTGTCCGCTGTTGGCACAGGTAGCATACAAGCGATAATCTGTAGAGCCGGCAGTACCTAAAGTAGTTGTGTAAGAATTGCCGGTAGCACCGCTGATATTTGTCCATGCACCGCCGGAACCCGCGGGGCGGCTTTGCCATACATAGCTAACACCCAAAAGGTAAGTAAGTGACGTATCCGTTATAGTGAACGCCTTATTTTGACATATATGTGATGGTCCTGTAAGGTAACCCGCACTAGGGTGTCCGCTGCACGAATTATAATGATCAACAGTTACATCATCCATATTTATATCAGCATTATCATAAGCGTAATAGCCCGGCCAGCCTACGAAAGATATATATGCGTTAGAGCCGTAAAAAGATGAGGGCAATGTATCAGTATATTGCACCCAGCCTAACGTTGTATAGGTATTATCAGTTCCTACTTTGCGTAAGCGGGTACCACCAGAATAGCGTGGCCCTGAATTTACCCATACGCTTACAGAGTCACTTGTATAATATGGGGAGTAGTAATAATATGGTGCAGTAATATACAACCAGTATGAAACAGTAGATTTACCGGAACTAGGCAGAGAAACACTGGGCGTATGAAGTTCAGTATGACCAGCACCTATGCCGCAACAATATGGCCCATACATGTAGCAGGTATTGAAGGTTGCCTGTCCCTTACCACTATGAGGGTTAGGATTAGGATACATATATGCAGACCCTAAAAAACCTGAATAGTAATTCCATGTATTAAGAGTACCTATCGGAGGTCCGTAATACCAATGGGAATATGGCCCGCAACAGTAGAAATAATCCACACTGTCTGACCACCCAAATGCACCTGTATTAGCAGAAATGTTCGTAGTGTCAAAGCTTTGTCGCATTATATTTTGCGCATAACTTTGACTGCTAAACGCGAAGAATAACAATACAACAAATAATAGAGTAAGTTTTTGCTTCATAAATATATAATTATAATGTAAGTACCTATTTAACCAATTATTTATATTGTCACATTTCAGACTAACCCTAAGTTATTCTAAATTTTTACAATTGAAAAGAAAATATTGTAGAATATATTCTATGATAAATAATCACATAAGGTTTAATACAAAAAGTGGCCCTTGTGGGGCCACTTTTTGTATTAAGGTTAATAACTTATCAGTGTACTACCTGTATAATTCTATTAATGAAACCTTGAGAGGTATTTGCACGAATAATATACGGACCTGCAGCAAAAGCACTTACGCTAACAGTAATCTTATTATTACCATTCGCCGAAGCTTTATAAACGACCGCACCTAACCCATTAACTATTTCTATATCCTTCAGCTCAACAGTATTATTGTTTGAACTAATAGTTATAACGTCATTAGCCGGGTTTGGATATAATTTAAGTGTGTTATCCTGCTGGCTTAAAGAGCCTATGCCAGTCGGTATTGTCCAGGTTACGGTGTCACTGCCGCAATTGTTATACAACACTACACTTACGCTATAAACGCTGCCAGTTTTATAAGTATGCAGCGGGCTAACCTGTGTAGATGTATCGCCATCACCAAACAACCATAGATAAGAATTAATATATTCACCACCTGCTACATTGAAGAGGTAAGTATTTCCTGAACGAGTGTAATTGATACCGGATGCTTTAGGTAATGGATTTATAGTCATTACAGCGCTGTCAGATGCTGAGCAATATTTATATACGGTAACATAGTATGTTCCGCTTGTTCTTACATGAATACTTTCTGTAGTATCACCAGTATTCCAAAGATATTTTGCACCAGGGTTACCTGCATTAAGTGTGAACGAAGGATTTTCACACATAGTAAGATCAGGCCCGATATTTACCACAGGTGGATTGCCAATTGCTACAATAGCCGGAACACGATTGCTTAAGCAGCCACTCTTATCCATAGCAGCCACATATAAGATGCTGTCCTTTGTAGGATATGCTACAGATACTGCTGTGTCTGTAGTAAATGGTGTAGTTGCATTTGCAGAAGTGTACCACTGAAATTTAATGTTAGGCATACTCATTACGCTAACTGTAGCTTCAGAAGTACCCGGGCATACTGTGTCGGACGTAACAATAGGCAAGATAGGCAGCGTGGTGAGTGTCATATTATTGTATGATGTATCATTGAATGTGATAGTATCGCCAGACAACACTGTGTACACTTTCAACTTATACTTGCCACCATAAGGAGGATTAATGGTACCAACATAAACATTGGCAGCAGTAGCTGAAGGAAGACTTGCAGTGTATTTGGTATAAATTGTATTGCCCGCCCCGGTAGAGTCAGTATAAGTGGCATATACGTAGAAGTTAGTCTCAGCAGAGCTACCATAATTATAAACCTTAGCAGTGATAGTATCTACCCTGTTAGCACAATATACTGCATTGGCAGATGGCGCAACAAAAGCTACAGCACCGATATCATGTGATGGCTGAGGGACAATGTTCACAACGTAATCTTCAGTTTCACCGGCGCCGCTGGATGTTCCAAAATTAGAACAAGCATAACCTGAATATGGACTATATATATAGCCGTTGCGAATACGCAAACCTGTTTTACCTAAACCAGCTGACGTAGGAACGATAAAGGTTGCCGTACCAAAGAAAGCGAGGCTAGTATTAACGGCGATATATTCTGAACTTTCAAAAGTTCCGTTCCGGTTGTAATCTATCCATGCCATGCCATAGCTCATACCAGACGCATAACGGACATACAATGTATAATAGCCGCCCTGTGCTATATTGGCTGTTGTATTCAATGTATCAGGATATTGAGCCCAATAGTATGGTGCAGCTAATGCAACCGGCGTACGGCTCTGCAATGTCGTACCTTCTATAGATACGCTGTCTATGATAGGAGGCGTGTTACCACCTAATTTTGTGCTTGTAGTTGGTACTGCACAATAGCATTTATAGAACAAGTCTGCTAATACGGTTTTTACATTGCTGGTATCAGTTTCACCACTATTGGCACAAGTACCATATACGCGATAATCAGTAGAGCCAGTTGTGCCTAAAGTAGTAGTATATGTATTACTTGTTGCGCCGCTGATATCAGTCCATGAGCTGCTGGAACCTGACGCTCTTTTTTGCCACTGGTAGCTTATACCTAAAAGGTAAGTAAGCGAAGTATCAACTAAAGTGAATTGTTTATTTTGGCAAATGTGGGTTGGGCCAGTAATATAGCCAGCATTAGGATGGCCACTGCATGAAGTATAGTGATCTACTGTTACATCATCCAGATTTATATCGGCATTGCTACCTTCGTAATACCCAGGCCAGCCAACAAATGAGATATAGGCATTTGCGCCATAATATGATGAAGGCAAAGTATCTGTATACTGAACCCAGCCGATTGTGGAATACGTATTATCAATACCCACTTTGCGTAAGCGGGTACCGCCTGAATAACGAGGGCCGCTATTAACCCAGATATTAACCGAATCACTTGTGTAATAAGGAGACCAGTAATACTCAGGAGCGGTGATGTATAACCAGTATGATACAGCACTAACGCCGGATGCGGGCAAACTGACACTTGGTGTATTGAGTTCGGTATGAGTAGCCGTAATGCCACAGCAGAAAGGCCCCTCCATACTAAAGGTATTAAACTGCGCCATACCTATGCCAGAATGTGGATCTGGACTTGGGTATACACTTGAGGAACCCCAAGGCGCTGATGCGTATGTATATGAATTAAAAGCACCGAGTGGCGGCCCATAATACCAGTGGTAAGTTGCAGCACAGCAAGAATAGTATGCATCGATACTATCATTCCAGCCAAAGGCACCTGTATTTGCCAGGATATTGGTAGTGTCAAAGCTTTGTCGCAGCAGATTTTGCGCAAGGGTTCTGGAACCAGAAGCAAGTAATAATAATGCCGCAAATAAGAGCGTAAATTTTTGCCTCATAAAAGATATTTCTAGACTTTAAGTAAAAACGATAATTGACTGTTACGAAAATAACTTAAAGTTAACAAATTATCAAAGATTAGATGAAAAAAACTAATGGTATTTTATTCATTATTTATCAGCTTAAATCAATCGTTTTGCAATAAAAAACTTATAGCCCCTTACTACTAACTGATTGTTACATTTTTATAGCATAATATAAACTAAAAAAGCGGACTTGTTAGGTCCGCTTTTTTAATCTTACAGTTAGATATTGTTAATGTATTACCTCAAAAATTCGATTTATATAACCCTTAGTTGTATTTGCACGCAAAATATAGTGCCCGGCGGGAAACTGGCT
>JBQCEX010000183.1:0-4304 GCA_051959855.1 Flavipsychrobacter sp.
GCCGCCAATAGATTTTGATAAGGACTTTAAAGAGTTCCAGGAAAAGTATGGTAATGACCTGACGATACTTGATTTCCTTTCCTATAAATTCTACCCGAAGGTGTTTGAAGAAGGGTTGAGCTTCTGGCGTGAGTATGGCGATGTATCAGTAGTGCCTACGCCTACTTTCCTGTTTGGGATGAAGATGGGTGAGGATATAACTATAGACATTGCAAAAGGAAAGACGCTACTGATACGACTGCTGAGCATAGGCCCTGTAGATGATAATGGTAAACGCACAGTCTTCTTTAAGCTGAACGGACAAACACGCAATGTGGAAGTGCTGGACAGAAGTGTGAAGGTGCAACGCGTAGAGAATAAGAAGACAGATAAGAGCAATGCAAAACATGTAGGCGCACCATTGCAAGGTATGCTGTCAAAAGTGCTGGTGAAAAAAAGCGAGCCGATAAAGAAAAATCAGCCATTATTTGTAATAGAAGCCATGAAGATGGAGACTGTTATTACTGCTCCGTTTGACGGATCTGTAGGACATATAGAATTGACACCGGGTACATTGGTTAATACTAATGACCTGGTGATGGAATTGAACTAATCTAATTCAGCCTAATGAAAAAATCCTGAAGAGTATTCTTCAGGATTTTTTATTTATAGCCAATATATTTTAGCATTAATTTGTTGTTTGAAGCCAGCTTTCTGTAATAGTTTCTACTTGTTCGCTGTTACCGGTTAATTCTGCCAGGCGTTCTATGACACGTTCCACCAATGCATCGGGGCAGGAGGCGCCGGAAGTGATCATTACTCTCAGTGGGCGATTAGCCGGTAAGTAATTTGAAGTCTGCTTTTCAGTATGTGTATGCAGGTCGAAATGATGAATGGAGGTAGCAGATTCCAGGCAATGTTCGTCCTTAATGAAATAAGTGGGCAATTTTTCTTCGCATAGCTCCACAAGGTGAGAGGTGTTGGAGCTGTTATAGCCGCCAATTACCAAAGCAATATCTGCGGGCTGCTGCAACATTCCTTGTACAGAGCTTTGATTGTCATTAGTGGCATAACAAAGAGTATCCCTTGTCTCGGCGAAATGCACTGTGGTGTTTTCAGGCGTTAAATTGTAATGCTGTATCATTACCTGTTTCAGGTAATCTGCAATAGCCTGTGTTTCACTGGCCAGCATGGTGGTTTGGTTTACTACGCCTATATGTTGTAAGTCTTTAGTTACATCGAAACCTTCAGAATATTGACCCTGGAAATCTGTATAGAATTGTTCAGCAGGCAGTAAGCCGGTGATGTATTTAGCCAGATGCTGCGCCTGTTCCATATCCTTTACCACAACCGTAGGTGTATGTGCCTTGCTGTGTGAGAAGGTAGCACGTGTTTCTTCATGCTTAGGTTTGCCGTGTACCACTATGGTATAGCCCTCCTGGCCGATCTTTTCTGCTTTATTCCATACACGCTCTACAAAAGGGCAGGTAGTTTCGTACCGGGTAGGTTCAATGCCTTTGTCGCGCAACTTTTGTTCCAGCTCCAATGTTGTGCCGAAGGCGGGAATGATAACGATATCCTCGCCGGTCAGATCGTCCCAATTCATCAATAGCTTGCCACTTGTATCCATGATAAAATGAACGCCTAAAGCCTGTAAGTCTGCATTAACGCCCGGGTTGTGGATCATTTCGCTAAGGAGAAATACACGCTTGCCCGGATTTTCTGCAACCGCACGAAAAGCAATCTCAATAGCATTTTCTACACCATAACAAAAACCGAAATGACGGGCAAGGATAACCTGCAAAGAACCCAGCTCAAGCATAGTGGGGCTAAAGTCTTTTTTCATTTTATCATCTGCCTTGCGTTTTTGCTTGATAGCAGTTACCAGCGGGCTGCGGTAATGAACGGGAACATTAAAAGATTTCATTTACAAAAACTGAAATGCAAAGTTACTTAAAGTGTAACTGTTATGACTTGTTAAAAGTTGGTATGTGTTTTTAAGGAATTTCACATTGTATTAAAGAAATTATATGAAAATTGTGTCGGGAAATGGTGCTGGATATACGTAATTTAGAACAGATAGAGGAATACATGCGCTACCGGGCGAGATTAGTAATACTGCTTATTGTGATCATGCTGCTGACAGCTTTGGAATACACATTCCCTGGGCACCCGCATAATATAGTGTTATACGACCGGTATATATTTCGCCCGTACCAGTCATTCAGGAACCTGATCTTTGGATGGATACCCTTTAGTGTGGGAGATATACTCTATGTGTTGGGTGGACTGCTGCTGATAAGCCTGATATTGCGCTGGATATATCTTACCGTAAAATTCAGAACCCATAAGCATGGGCTTGCGTTATCGTCGCTGCATACGGTAATAGGATTAGGTGTGTTATATATTCTGTTCATTATAGGGTGGGGGGCTAACTACTATAAGCCTTCTCTTGCCACATTCTGGCACCTTAATCAGTCAGTGCCTGAGGATAGTGTTATTGGCAGCTTTGACCAGGAGTTGATCAATAAGCTGAATGCCTATGCACCGCATTATCATGCGCTGTCATTTGCGGAAGTGAACAAAAGATCGCAGGAATATTACAAGAGATATACGGATGTACGCACTAAGCTATCAGGTTTGCGGGCAAAGGCTTCCATGTTTAACTACCTGATGCAAAACCTGGGCATACAAGGTTATTACAACCCATTTACAGGAGAAGCACAGGTGAATAAATATCTGCCCGGCTTTATGCTGCCCTTTGTCATGTGCCATGAAATGGCTCACCAGGCAGGCATAGCGGCTGAGGGCGATGCGAATTTATTATCGTATGTAGTTGGCATTTCTGCAAATGATACTGCGTTTAATTATAGCTGCTATCTGAATCTGTGGCTGTATGCACAATCGAGGTTAAGGTTTAAGGATTCCGTACTCGCTAAAAAAATGAGGACACAGCTGAATCCTTTAACACTGGCAGAAATAGACACATTACGACAAATACGCCGCAGATATGAAGGTGATATGAGCCGATACAGCGGTAAGCTGTACGATGAATACCTGCGTATGCATGACCAAAAAGGCGGTATCAACAGCTACGACAACGTAACGCTAAGTGCCTGGGCATGGGAAGATAAACAGTTGCATCATAAAGACACGATTATTAAAGTGCCTTAGCCTCTATATTCGCCCCAAACGCTACGCAATGTATCTGCTATTTCGCCCAAGGTACAAAGGTTCTCTACCGCATCAATCACAAAAGGCATCAGGTTTTCATTAGTGCCTGCTTTCTCTTTGATGGTGGTAAGACATTGCGTGGCTTTGGCAGCATCTCTTTTCGCACGCAGTTTTTTGAGCTTTTCTGTTTGTACGGTGCGAATAGAGTCATTGATCTTTAATAATGGAGTCTTTTCTTTCTCTTCAGAAGTAAATTTATTTACCCCAACTATTATTTTTTCACCACTCTCTATAGCCTGACTGTAAGCATAAGAAGCGCGGGCGATCTCGTCCTGCATGAAATGTTGTTCAATGGCCTTCACCGCACCACCCATTACATCTATCTTTTCAATCAGCTTCCATGCGGCAGCTTCCACCTCGTTAGTCAGCGACTCAACATAGAAGGAACCGGCAAGCGGATCAACAGTTTCTGTAACACCACTTTCATAGGCAATAACCTGCTGTGTGCGCAGTGCGATAGTTGCTGCTTCCTCTGTGGGAAGTGATAACGCTTCATCATAGCCATTGGTATGCAGGGATTGTGTACCACCCAGCACAGCGCTGAGCGCCTGCAGTGTGACACGTACTATATTGTTCTTAGGTTGCGGAGCAGTGAGCGTACTGCCACCTGTTTGCGTATGGAAACGCAGCATCTGCGCTTTAGGATCAGTAGCGCCGAGCTCTTTAGTAATGTGCGCCCACATGCGACGGGCAGCACGGAATTTGGCTACCTCTTCAAACAGATTGTTGTGTGCATTGAAGAAGAATGAAAGGCGCTGGGCAAAAACATTTATGTCAAGCCCTTTTTCAATAGCTGCCTTTAAATAAGCTTTGCCATTTGCAAGGGTAAATGCCAGTTCCTGCACTGCATTGGAACCTGCCTCACGGATATGGTAACCCGATATAGAAATAGTATTCCATTTAGGCACTTCCTTACTGCAATACTCGAAAATATCTGTAATGATGCGCATAGAAGGCCCGGGCGGATAGATATATGTTCCACGGGCCGCGTACTCTTTTAATATGTCATTCTGGATAGTGCCTGATATTTTTTTAATATCGGCACCCTGTTTTTTAGCCAGTGCTATATAAAGCGCCAGCAGAATAAACCC
>JBQCEX010000184.1:0-2740 GCA_051959855.1 Flavipsychrobacter sp.
AAGGACGACAGCACCAATACTATTGCTGCCCAAAAGGCAGATGAGGCCATGGCTGTCTTTACAGGTAGTAAGGATAATATAGACAAGGCACGCAAGTTTCTTGCGCAGAATGCAGAGCTGACCGATATACAGGTAAAACAGCTGCAATACATATTGTATAACGCAGCCAATAACCCGCAAACGGTAGCAGACCTGGTAAAACAGCGTATTAAAGCTGAAAACGATCAAATACAGAAGCTGTATGGATTTCAATATACCATAAATGGCAAAAAGGTCAGTACGAATAATATTGACGACATGCTGAAGAATGAAACAGATGTAAGCAAGCGCCTGGCGGCATGGGAGGCAAGTAAGGAAGTGGGCAAAACGCTGAAAGATGGCCTTGTAAACCTGCGTAACCTGCGCAACCAGACCGTACAGGCATTGGGATATCACGATTTCTTTACCTACCAGGTGAGTGACTATGGCATGAGCACCGACGAAATGATGCAAACCATGGACCGTCTGATGAAGGAACTCTATCCTTTATACCGCGAGTTGCATACTTGGGCGCGCTATGAGCTGGCAAGAAAGTACGGCCTTACAGAAGTGCCTGATTACCTGCCTGCGCATTGGCTGCCTAATCGCTGGGGACAGGACTGGAGCTCTATGGTGACTGTGAAAGGGATAAACCTGGACAGCGTGCTGCATGATAAAAAGCCGGAGTGGATAGTAAAAGATGCAGAAGATATGTATGTGAGCCTTGGCTTTAATAAGCTACCCGAAACATTCTGGGAAAAGTCAAGCCTTTATCCATACCCGGCAGATTCTTCTGTAAAAAAGAACAATCACGCTTCTGCATGGCATATAGACCTTGATAAGGATGTGCGCAGCCTGATGAGCGTAGAACCCAATGCTGAATGGTTTGAAACTACGCACCATGAGCTGGGACATGTTTATTACTACATGACTTATACAAATCCTGATGTGCCACCACTGCTGCGCCAGGGTGCTAATCGCGCGTATCACGAAGCTATAGGTACTATGATGGGGCTTGCTGCTATGCAGAAACCTTTCCTTGCAGGCCGTGGCCTGATACCTGCCAACGTGCAGACGGATAGCATACAGGCATTGCTGAAAGAAGCGCTGAACTCTGTAGTGTTTATATTTTTCTCATCTGGCACCATGAGCAATTTTGAAAAGGCAATGTATGTAGATAGCCTGCCTGCTGATCAGTTTAACGCTAAATGGTGGGGGCTGGCTAAAAAGTACCAGGGTATAGTACCACCTTCAAACCGTGGTGAAGAATATTGCGATGCTGCCACAAAAACGCACATTAATGATGACCCTGCACAGTACTATGATTATGCGCTTTCTTATGTGATATTGTACCAATTGCACAACTATATAGCAAAGAACATTCTGCACCAGGACCCACGTGCAACCAACTACTATGGACATAAAGAAATAGGCGATTTCCTGAAAAAGATCATGTATCCGGGAGCATCAAAAGATTGGAAACAGGTGCTAAAGGAATCTACAGGTGATGAGCTAAATGCTAAAGCTATGCTCGACTATTTCCAGCCATTGGTAAGCTGGCTTAAAGAACAGAATAAAGGACGGAAATATACCCTGCCTGAAACAATGCAATAAAAATGGACGGATTATAAAAGTTAATGCCCGGCTAAAAAGCCGGGCATTTTTTGTAATAACCAATCAAGCACAAAAATCTATTTGTAGTTTCTTAGTTTAAATTCAGTACGTCTGTTCTGTGCACGACCTATAGCTGTTTTGTTGGTAGCTATAGGATTGCCTTCACCATAGCCCTTCGCTGTCATGCGATCAGCGCTGATACCTTGGCCAATCAGGTAGTCGCGGCAGGCGTTGGCACGTTTGTCAGATAGTTCAAGATTAAAATCTGGTTTGCCTACATTATCTGTGTAGCCTGATATATCTACATATAACATAGGGTCGTCCTTCATTACCTTCGCTATCCTGTTCAGACTAGCATAAGATGCTTTCTTTAATGTGGCCTTACCTGTTTCGAAATAAACAGAACGTGCTGCTTTTTCAACCAGCGCTATTATTTCCTTCCTGATGACTGGGCAGCCATTATTAGAGGCCGGACCTGCAACCGTTGGACATCTGTCAGAATCATCAGGTATGCCATCATGATCGGTATCAGGTACAGGGCAACCACCGCGATCTGCAGTGCCGGCTACGTAAGGGCATTTGTCACGTTGGTCAGGTATGCCGTCACCATCTGTATCCGGACAGCCATTAAATTCTTTGGTGCCTGCAACTAATGGGCATTCATCCTCATTATCGGGAACACCATCATTGTCTGAATCAGGGCAACCTGCAAACTCAACAGGTCCGGGTATGGTAGGGCATTTATCCAGGCTATCAGTCACGCCATCTTTATCCATATCTGGTGGCGGTAACACTTCAGCAAGCTCTTCTGTTTTGGTCTTTTCTCTATAGCCTGGCTTAAACCAGTAAACCACACCAATGGTATGCTGCAAGTGCCCGAAGTCCTGGTTGGTAACAGGAATTTTATATCCTGTTTCAAGATTCAGAAATAGCCCTTTGTCCAGTCTTACGTTAGCACCAATGCCAACGGGCACATCCATACCCCAAAATATATTGTGGTAAGATGCAGTTAAACCCGCATATACATAGGGTGATATCAAGTGGTCACTCCTGGGGATAATGTTATAGTTGATGCGTGCATCCAATTCTCCCAGGAACCTTTCATTGC
>JBQCEX010000185.1:0-4681 GCA_051959855.1 Flavipsychrobacter sp.
ACCTATTGCGCCTTCCGCTTTTTTAAATCCCGGGTATGGTAGGTAGGCGCTGTTTGTCCATTCCCATCTTTTTCCCCATGCAAAATGTTCTGACGCTGCCTCCCATTCAAATTCTGTTGGCAGCCGCATACCTTTCCATGCTGAGTAGGCTGAAGCCTCATAAAAACTTATATGGCAAACTGCAGTGGCTATATCTACAAGCTTTAGCCCTGCTAAAGTATAGTAGTACCACTGCCCGTCTATAAAATGCCAATACAAGGGGCTCTGAATATTGTTATTCTTTACCCAGTCCCAGCCTTCTGCATGCCAGTATTTGAAATTTGTATATCCGCCGGCATTCATAAACTCCAGGTACTCACAATTAGTTACCAATTCCTGCGCTATGCTAAAGTCTTCCAAATAAACTTTATGTCGGCTTAGCTCATTATCAAAACAAAAAGCATTGCCATTATAGCCTATATCATAAATGCCTTGTTCTATTTCCAGCAATCTGTCAGTATTACTTCCACTACTTGTTTGCTGCTTAGCGCTTTCATCGTAAGCCGGGAAAAGCGGATTGTGGCCTAAAATATATTTTATATCTGTCCACAGTAGTTCCTGGTGTTGCTCTTCGTGATTCAATCCTAATACTATCGTTGCTTCCAGTTCACTATCTATTTCTTTCGTCAGCAGCTCTTGCATAGCATCATCTACATGCTGTCTGTATTTATAGATATCTTCTACACCCGGACGGCTCAAATTACCCCTATCAGTGCGTATTACCCTCGCCCCTATTGTTTCATAATAGCTATTAAAAACAAAGTTGTAGTTAGGATCAAATTCGTTATAGTTCTGCAGATTAGGTTTTAATATAAAAGTTTCGAAAAACCATGTCGTGTGGCCCAAATGCCATTTAGGTGGACTTACGTCTACCACAGGTTGCACCACGTAGTCTTCTGTTTTCGGCGGTTTGCATATTTGCTCTGTACGCTGCCTTACAGTATTATACTGCTGCGCTAAATTCATTTATCAAGATAGTTTTTCAGTTGTGATATTGATCTTATGTTAAGTTCTTCCGCTTGCTTGCGCCGCATCATCAAAGCATATGCATTATTAAATCCAATCGGCTTCAACCAAATGATATTGAAACGTTTACTAAAATTATTCCGCACATAGTTATACACCCTATCTTTATTTACTATAAGGCTATCAATTAATTGCAAATCAGGTTTTAAAATTACCAGCAAACCAGTACCTGTATATTCAGGATACATATCTATCTGCTTGTTTGTCAATGCGTCAAAGCATATTTTAGTTCCTCCCAGTCCTGTTTTTGTGCTTGCATCAAGATCAGTATAGCCTTTTATGAGCATACTATACATATTTGCCAGTATATACTGTTCGCCAAATATTTTAGATCCTATTCTTATTGCTCCCTTTTTCCCATTTCGGGGTTCTTTCCACAATCCCTGGCTCACTAAAAAATCCTTTGCTATTTTTTCAGAACTTTGTTTCAGGTAATCAGCTTTGTAATTTAAGCTTGTCATAACAGAATCATTTATTCTGCCCGCCAGCATATTAAGCACGTTTTCTAATTCGGGGTATTGGGCTAATACCTCTTGCCTTATTATTGGTGCTGCATAATAGGGCGGAAATATTTTCTTGTCATCAGTAAGTGTTACAAGGTCAAAAGCTTTCAATCTGCCATCTGTACTATAGCCACTTATTACATCCAGCTTCTTTTCATAGGCTGCCTTATACATTATGGCATCGCTTATCACCACATTCCGTATGTTCAGCTCATACTTCTCCTTCAGTCCCAGATACCCGTCATGCCTGCCCATAAACTCGGGTGTAAAGCCGGCCAGCAACTTACCATCAGACGTTCGGGGAAGTATATAAAATGAAGAGAGCAGTAAAATAATAGCCGGTGCAAGCCAAACACCTAAACGCAGGCGCTTAGCATCCATGCGCTGCAATCGAGATAAAAGGAAATCAAATAGAATAGCCAGCAAAGCAGCAGGTATTGCGCCGGCCAATAGCATATTGGTATTGTTCAGTGATATACCGCCAAAAATAAACTCACCCAGTCCACCAGCTGCTACATAGGCAGCAAGCGTAGCCACGCCTACGTTTATTACAGTTGCCGTTCTTATACCTGCCAGCAACACCGGCATGGCTAAGGGAAGCTCTACCTTCCACAGCACCTGGCTTTTACTCATACCCATTCCGCGTGCTGCCTCTGTAATATTAGCATCCACTCCGGCTATTCCGGTGTAGGTGTTTCTTATGATTGGTAGCAACGCATACAGAAATAAAGCTCCTATTGCCGGCCTCACACCTATCCCCAGAATAGGAATCATAAACCCAAGCAATGCAATACTGGGAATGGTTTGCAAAACGCCTGCTATTCCTAATACAATTCCTGCCAGCTTTTTTCTGCGCACAATTAGAATACCTAACGGCACCCCAATGATTACAGCAATAAGCAGGGATATAAAGGTGAGTCCGATATGAGTAATGGTTTGTTCCAGCAGCTTGCCAGACTGCTGATATACGAACTCAAAAAAGTTTTGTTGCTCGTCTTGCATATCAGCTGTTTTTATAAGCGCTAAAAGCCGTGAATATATCAGTCAGGCTCAACTGCTTTACTTCATTAGTGATGTCATTTTTTATAGGTAGCTCACTGAGCCTATTTTTCGTCATTAGCTCTATTATCTCCCAAAGATTATGCGTTGCAGGAAATATGACTTCATCGTTGGCAGTAATAATATTTTTTGCTAAAAACGGCCATATTGTATGTATGCTGGTTGCTTTTAAGGCAAGTTCTAAGTAATGACCGTCAAAGAAGGCTTTTACCTGTTCATTTGCCGGGTTAAAAAGTAGTTCACTTGGTGTTCCTATCTGCACTATCTGCCCCTTATCCATCAGGCATATGCGATCTCCCAGCTCAAATGCCTCTGGCACATCATGCGTCACCATCACAATAGTCTTTTTCTTAAACTCGTCAATGGTTGCAAAATCATTAACTATCCCCGATCTGGTAACAGGGTCCAGCGCGCCGAATGGCTCATCCATTAATAATAAAGGTGGATAAGCTGCAATAGCACGCGCTACATTCACACGCTGTTGTTGTCCACCACTAAGAGATGAAGGGTACTTATGCAAGCATTCCTCAGGCAATCGTAGCTTATGTATCAGCTCAACTGCACGTGATTCAATTTTCTTTTTATCCCATTTCAGCAGCTTTGGGACTATCGCAATATTCTCAGCAACAGTATAATGAGGGAAAAGGGCATTATGTTGCAGTACATAACCAATTTTACGCCTTAGCTCTTCTGTAGCTCCGTTACTTATATCCTGCCCTGCTATCCATATATTTCCTTTGTCCGGTACTATCAACCTGTTTATCATGCGAAGAGTGGTCGTTTTACCGCAACCGCTTGCGCCTAATAAAATGAGGTTTTCACCTTCCCTTACTTCAAAGGAAATATCATTAACTGCTGTTATAGCGCCAAACTTTTTGCTTACATGCTTTACTGATATCATGTAGTATTATTCCGTTACCGTGACGCCTTTCCAAAAGGCTATTCTTCCCTTTATATTTTTGGCTGCTTCTTTAGGGTCAGGATAGTACCATGCGGCATCTTTATTTTGTTTGCCATGCACTTCAATATTATAATAAGAAGCCAGCCCTTTCCACGGACAGGTAGTATGTGTGTCAGAATTGCTCAGGAATTCTTTCTTTACTGAGTCAGCCGGAAAGTAATGATTGTTTTCTACTACAACGGTATCATTGCTTTCAGCAATTACTTCATGCTCCCAAATCGCTTTCATGAGTGATATTTATTTAGAAAATTACAGAATATATTTAATATCCGTATAACACACAATATCACTTATTGTTTGCTAACGAGTGGAATGGTATTTTTATAGTACAATACATTTCGTATGATTCGCATCTCGCCATTAATATTATTCACTGCTTTTCTTTCTATTGTATCGGGCTATCTTATATCACGAGCTTCATGGATAAGTAAAATAGGCATGGATTTGTTTTATAAACAATATACTTTCATGCAGGTATGGTGGCAGGCAGCCTTAGCTGTGTTTGCTATACTTATGTTCTTCCTGCTGCTTCAGCTTTTTGTACAGAAACGCCTGGCACATGGCGGCGCACGTACTGTGCATACCATATTTTTGCTCGCAGCACTTACTGGACTGTATTTTACATACTACGATTTCAGACACACACTCACACATCGTATAACAGGCGAGAATTTTCATTTAGGGTTTTATTTATTCTGGATTGGCTGGATAGTAATAAGTCTGTTCTATATCTTTCAGAAAAAGCCGCCTAAAAATGAATCAGACGCTGATGCGGAACCGTTTATTTAGTAATTATAAAAACAAATAGAAGGGAGCTAACAACTCTTTGAATGCTTGGGTATATACGCCCGGTATTTCATAAATAGTAAGCGCATCTTCCTTAGCAATTGAGTTTTCCTTCCTGCTAATAATGCTTATTACCCTGTTTATAGATACATCCTTCCTTGGCTGTATCAGTAGTGTTTCCGCTGGGAACCATCCTTTACTTTGCACTAATTTTTGCCAATAGACGTATTCACTATAAGGCATTAAGACAGAAACATATCCTTTCTCAGATAGATTAGCTTCACATACGGCCAAAAGATCTTCATAG
>JBQCEX010000186.1:0-5981 GCA_051959855.1 Flavipsychrobacter sp.
CTTATTCCTGCCTATGAGGTGACGCATGTATATTTCTTTGAAGGCGGGCATTACCCTGTCTTTGCCTATAGAGAAGTTCTTCATGCACTTGCCATCTACATGCTCCGCTTCGAAATGCTTGGTAGCTCTGAACTCGGGGAAGAAGACTACGCGTTCTTTAAGACTGCCATCATGATTGTACACATAGGTTTCTATATGCTCTATCTGGTGAATGTCATTCATGCGTATGTTCTTGATGGGCTCATGCTTCTTGTTGAAGTAGTGCTCTGTAGTGAACTCCGGCTTGCCATTGTAGGTGGAGCGTTCTATCTCCACTGTGCCCTCTGCGGTCTTCTCTGTTTGGTAGCTGTAGGTCCTTATATAGTTGTGGCGTGGTGCGCTTGTTTCCGAATAAGAGAAGTAAGTCACGCGGCCGAGTGGATCGTAGCGCCAGAGATTTGTCTTCATCAGCGTTTCGCCTACGTAGTACTCAGTCTTCACTACCTGCTGTATGCTGTTCAGATAGTTTACCGTACGGATGGGCTTAGCTTTGGGCGCTTGTTCCAGTACAACCACTACTGTGCTATCGGTGGAAGCAAAGGTGCTGATACTATCCAGCAAGGTGAGCTTTACGCTGTCCCTGAAGTCGAAGGTGTAATCGTATTCCTTTGTAAGAGTACCTGTCTTGTAGGTCTTCCAGCCGGTGGCGAAGGTACTTTGAGCCTTGCCTGCTGCTGATACGAGCAACAATGACATGGCAAGTGTACATTTGCGACGCAATGATATGTAATTGGAAACAGGCAAGCGGATAAACTTACAAAACTTTACTATTTGCTAAAAGCCCATTTGCTTGTCTATCAGTCAGTTTTAACAGTTTCTTTAGCCTGGAAAGATATCCTTGTAAGTGTGGGTAAGTGCCTGTAAATAGGTGATGACCCTAAACCAGCACAGCATATGGTAGTTGATAAAGGTCTTATCCTTATCCAGCGTAGCCCTTTCCTTGTCCCTTATCAGGCGCTCTACCTGCTTTTTGCAGAAGTCTATCATTTGCTGACCGCAGCCTACCTTGTCGTAGGCAGCAATATATATCTGCTCCAGCTCGCGGATAATGTCATCAAAGAAAGCATCAGACTTTATGAAGACCTCCGGATTGGCAGAGATGCTGTTTACCAGCCAGTGTTTATATTGAAAATTATCTATCCAGCTTTGCAGGTTGTTGCGTATGATAGCCCCTTTCTGCAGCCTGGACTTTACCTGTTCTTCCGTCAGTTCCAGTTCTCCATTCGCCAGTATCAGATAGAATTTTCCTTCCCGTTCCAGTATTTCCATTGCACCAGGTTTTTCTACAAGGTCAAAGATAATTAATAATCATGCTTGCCATGGTTATCTTGCTGGCTTAGTAAAACATTAACAATTTTCCCTTTCTGCTTATGCCTTTGACAGGATGATGAACATCTGTGATGTTTTAGCAAAAGGCTTGCGCAGCAGGTCGAAGGCGGCAAACAAGCCCAGGAATACCGGGAACAGCGGATGCCTGTAGGCGGGACGCTGTGCAGTAATGGATACCCATTTCTTACGGTTCATCCAGGCCAGCACGCTTACCGTCCAGAAGGGGGCACCCTGTGTGTAGGAGAATGATTTTATTTTAAGGCCGGCCTTTTGCGCCAGCAATTCAAAGCTTTCTTTACTGAAGATGACCCAATGCCGCGGACAGTGCAAGCCACCCCAATTCTTGTTGCGGAACATGCGGGCATCCAGCGCATCGTAGTTAGGTGTTTTTATCAGCACTACGCCATCGTCGGTCAGTATGTTCTCTATTTTCTTCAGCACAGCAAGCGGGTCGGCCACGTGCTCTATGAGGTTAAGCAGCAGTACGAAGTCAAACTTCTCCGTGGTATTAAAGTCCTCTATGCGGCCGCAGAAGTAGTTGTGCCCGTTTTGCTTTGCCAGGGCTTCAGCATCAGGGTCTATGTCCACTACCTGTGTGTATTTTACACGCGGACTGATGGACTTTATCACATTCAGCAGCCAGCCGGAGCCGCCGCCTACGTCCAGCACCTTCAGGTTGTCAGACTTTAGCTGCTTCAGTATTTTATTAAAAAGGCGTTTGTCTAATGACTCTTTTATATCATTGACCAGCGATTTCTTCTGCGATGCAAAAGAGTAGTAGTTGGACGGGTAGATGACGCTCAGCTTATCAAGCGGTACGGGGTCTATTTGCAACAGGTGGCAGTGCTGACACTCGTAAAACTGATAATAATCAGTAGTGGTATGATACTCCACATCTGTAGCAGATGCCCAGAGCTTAAAATCGTTATTACCGCAAAGAAAACAGGCTGATGGTTGAGAAGGCATTAGAGCTTACTTGTTGAACAGTTTGGTGAAGGTTTTAAAATAGCTGCTTTTTGCTTGCTGCATACTGCCCGCTAAAATAGTGTCTTTCAGGAAATTTTCCACTTCATTCAGGCGGGTATAGCTTATTTGCGGGTCCCAGTGGTGCAGCAGGTGCCTGTTGAAGCCAGCGCCGCCCATGGTAGAGGCCACAATGCCTGTACCGAACATGCGGGTAACCTCGCCATGTGGTACCTCGTTATAATTGATGGCCGCGCTTGCCTCCTCGCTACGATGCTCCAGCAACTGGCGCAGGGCAGCAAAGAATGGGAACATAACGCCCATACCTATAAGCCATACGCAGGCTGCCTGCCAGTAGCCGACAGCAAACAGCGCTACTACTATCAGGAAATTGAGCAGGGCACCACCCAGGAACATCTTCTTATTATTAGCTTGTATCTCGGGTGTAAGACTGCTGTTGATCCTAGCCTTTTCATCCCGGTTGGACATTACTTTCAATACGCGGATGCCGGTGAGCGACTCGACCATAAACTTCCAGTTCAGGGCATCGAAGTAGGTCTTCTCAGTGTCCTTCACGGTGCCGAGGTAGCGGTGATGGTCCATGTGAATGATGCGGTAGAACTTGATATCCATACCTACTATGAGGCCAATGAATATATTAGCCATACGGTCATTCTTAGCGCGATCTGCGGCAATATTGTAGTGCGCAGCCTCATGTATAAATAAATGCACATAGGCGATGAGGTAACCAGTAAGCAGCGCCCCCAGCGGAATAGTGAGCCAGAAAAAGCCCTTGTAATGTACCTGCAGCCAGCCTGCAGCCAGCAGTGTAGCCGCTATAGCCAGGTAGCCCAGCAATATATGGAACCACACCAGCCCAAAGCGTGGCTTAAGCCCGGCCTTGAACTCGGTATATTTTACACCCTTACTATTTACAATACTGCTCTTCTTTATGGTTTCGAAAGAGACAGCCTCCATAACATCCATCATACGCGAAACATCCTAACAGTCAATGTATTGACCGACTAAGGCAAATATAATCTTTTTGTGTTATCAGCATGTATGACGAGTGTCATAAGAGCGGGGTTGAAGAAAAATTTCACAGTTTGGTCATTTTTGGTTGAAAAGCCTTGTGGTAAAGGGATGTATAGGATTTGATGAAGGTATAAAAGGGTATAAAGGGTATAAAGCCGCCCGATCTATACTTTATCCGACTCGTTGTCTGTGTCGGGGCCGAGCAACTTGTCGCGCATCTCTATATAGTTGATCCATATCTGCCGCTCTTCGCCTTTGAGGTGGGGTGGTATTTTTATGCCAGGCTTAGGCTTCTCCTTTTTCTTTACCGGCGGCCAGACAACAGTTTGGGGTGTGACCGGGTGGAGCAGGGGAGAGCGTGGCGGCTGCGGTGCGGTAAAGGTATGCGTGCGGCGAGTAGAGGCAAATGATGTGGCGGCCAGTTGTGCGGCGGGTGGTTGCTGGGCATCAGCCAGCTGTTCTGCGCGTTGGGGCGGCTCTTGTATTTCTTCTGCTTGCTCTAACGGCTCATGTGCGGGCAGATCGTAAGGCTGGAAGCGCTTTTGCTGACCGAGGTGCTTTTCGCCCATAAGGTAGCTATCTGCAACCAGCGTAACCTCTTTTGTAAGGCCGGGTGCTACGCTTTTGAGATACTCAATGAAATTGAGGAGGACCTCCATGTGCGAGCCTACGCTTTGCTGCTGCTGGATGGAGCGAATGCCCAAGAGAAGCTTGCGGCGAATGTCGGCCTCTTCGCGGGTGGCGAAACGCTTGCCAGGCTCGCGGGAGTGGATGGCCTCATTGAGCTCGATGAGCTCGGCGTACATACTGTCCACCATCATGGCCGGGGTGGTGCGGGACATATGCTTCAGCGTGCTCCAGCGACCACTGCTGATCCATAAGGAAATTGTTTTCTGAGAGACGCCTACTTCGGCTGCTATCTGCGATTGGTTGAGGTCTGATTGGAAGTAGAGCTCGCGGGCCTGATGTTGCTGATCGTTTAGGTTCATAGGGTTTAAAGGTTTTATAGTTGACACAAAGGTCGGATGGGTTTTGTTTTTTTGCAAAAAGAGATATGCACATTTGTTTTGGGATTGCAAATTCGCAGGTGAGCGGTTGTGGGTTGCAGATCAGGATCGGTGGAGATAATGACGAATACCGACCGGCAGATAATGATGAAAATTGTATCTTGCATAATTGCAACCGTTTCTGAACGACTAATAATTATTATTTGGATGGCTGTACCGCAGTACGACGATTTAATGGCTCCCACAATTCGAGCGCTACAGGCGCTCAATGGTCAAGCACATATAAGAGATATTGAAGATAAAGTTTCAGAGATACTTGGGTTATCAACTGAAGATTTAGAAGATATTCACAGAGGTACTAGAACTAAATTTTCTTATAGACTGGCGTGGGCAAGAAATTATTTAAAAAGATACGGTTTAATGGATAAGGTAAGCAGAGGCATATGGAAATTAACTTTTTCTGGAGAAAATATTATCGATATCGATAAGGAGGAAATAAAAAAAGCAGTCAAAAAAAAGTATGATTATTTTGAAGACGCAGAAGATGATGTTTTGGAAATAGAGGACCAAGACGATGAATCTAATTTTGATGGTGACGATATTATAAGTCCTTTTGACCCGAAAGATATTAAGATAATTGTAGAACCTAAAACTATAGATCATTTAGTTACTAGATTGCGATATGAGGAAATTGATTTAAATACAGAGTTCCAACGAAAAGGCAATTTGTGGAAACCAGAAGTTCAAAGTAGGTTGATCGAATCTATATTACTTCGCCTGCCACTTCCAGCATTTTATTTTGATGCATCAAATGATAATAAATGGCTTGTTGTTGATGGGTTACAAAGATTATGGAGTATTAAAAATTTTATCGTTAATTCTGAAATAAATAACGAACAAAACCTTGCATTAGAATTAAGAGGATTAGAAATACTAGTGGATTATAGTGATAAAGGAGTAACCTTTGATAAGTTAAATAGGGCTATGCAAAGACGAATTCTAGAAACCCCTATAACAACATATCTCATCCAGCCGGGAACACCGAAACAAGTTAAGTATAATGTTTTTAGAAGGATTAATACTGGTGGTTTGGGTTTGAATGCAATGGAGATTCGCAATGCATTAAATCAAGGTAAACCTTCTGACTTTTTAAAATATTTATCAGAAGATATTGATTTGAAAAGCGTTCTAAGACTACAAGATAAGCGAATGGAAGATCGGGAGTTGTTATTGAGAGCTTATGCTTTTATAAATAGGTCTTATCTCGAGTATACAAGTCCACTGTCTACTTTTTTGGACAATGCGATGGAGAGCCTGGATAGAAAATCAAATAATGAGCTTGATGAGTTGGCCTTTGGTATTATTGATGCGGTAGATTTTCAAGTAGCACTCTTTGATAAACATATATTTAGCAGATCAATTTTAGGTGGAAAATTTAGAGTAAAGCTTAATAGTGCATTATTTGAGGTTTGGGTATCCCAAATTTACAAGCTCAATACAAAAGAGAAAGAAGCATTAATTAAAAATAAAAGTGCACTGATTTTAGACTATAGGGCGTTATTGTTAAATGAAAATTTCGTCCGTGCAGTTGCAACCTCTACATCCGGT
>JBQCEX010000187.1:0-4149 GCA_051959855.1 Flavipsychrobacter sp.
ATAAATTAGCAGTATCTCTGCTTCTTTTTCTTGTTATATTGTTTTGACTGTTAACTATAGAGTATGAATAAAAACTTTTACTCCTTTTTCAAATCACTTTTACTGGTATTTTTTGTGTTGACAGGGCATATGAGCTTTGCCCAAACAACTTTATACGATGAAAGTGTAAGCGGAGATCTTCCAAATTCCACAGCTGGGCCCGTGCTCACTGTAAGTGCCGCAGGTACCTATGTGGTTAAAGGAACCCTGATGACTGCTGCCGACGGGCAGGATCGCTTTCAGCTAAGCATTTCGTCCGGCTACCAGATTACAGGTATAAGTTACTCTATATCCGGTGGTAGCTTTATTAATGGTCAGATAAATGTAGGTGGCTATGCTTCTGCATCCGGAGGCGGTGGTAGCGTATCATTATCTCCATATAGCTCTTTGCCTGCGGGTACTTATGCAACTATGGTTGGAGTTGATTTTTCGACTGGTTCTACCTGGAGTGCAACATTTACTGTTACAACAGCGCCAACCCCACCTTCTGTAAGCACACAACCTTCCGACAAAACTGCATGCTCAGGAAGTACAGCGACATTTACCTCTACTGCCACAGGTAGCCCCGCACCAACAGTGCAGTGGCAGGAAAGTCCTGATGGTGGTTCAACATGGAATGACATTGCAGGTGCAACTTCAACAACGTTGACCATTACTGCTACTACTGCGAAAAATGGTTATCAGTATGGTGCGACCTTTACAAATTCAGGTGGAACAGATTATAGTAACGCAGCTACGCTTACAGTAATTTCATCACCAACGGTTACTACTAATCCATCAAATCAAACGGTTACTGCAGGTTCCTCTGCCACATTCACTGCAGCAGCCAGTGGATCGCCGACTGTTCAATGGCAGGTAAGTACAGATGGAGGATCGACATACAACAATATATCAGGCGCTACATCTAATACACTCACATTTACAACAAGCAGTTCTCAAAGTGGCAATAAATATCGTGCAACTTATACGAATTCTTGTGGATCAATTAATACAAACAGTGCTACGCTTACGGTAAATGGAACACCTATTGTTACGACTAATCCATCCAATAACACTTTTTGCTCGGGTTCAACAGCGACATTTACCGCTGCTGCGACAGGATCTCCAACACCTACTGTTCAATGGCAGATAAGTACCGATGGAGGAGTTTCATATAATAACATAAGTGGCGCTACAAGTACTACGCTAACGTTCACCGCTGCATCTTCACAGAACAATAATAAATATCGCGCAGTATTTACAAACACAAATGGTTCAGCAACTACCAATGCTGCAACCATTACAGTAAATGTTGCACCAACAGTTTCCACAAATCCTACCGGTCAAACAGTTTGTTCCGGTAACTCTGCGTCTTTTACAGCTTCTGCTGGCGGTACACCTACTCCTACAGTGCAGTGGCAGCTAAGTACCGATGGTGGTACCACGTTTAATAATATATCAGGTGCAACTTCCGCTACCCTGAGTTTTACAACAGCTGCATCCCAAAATAATAATCAATACCGTGCAGTATTTACCAATTCATGTGGTAACGTCACTACATCTGCAGCTACATTAAATGTAAATGTTGCTCCTTCAGTAACTACAAATCCGTCAAGCGCTTCTTTTTGCCCTGGTGCAAGCACAAGCTTTACCGCAGCTGCAAGTGGTACGCCTACTCCTACAGTACAATGGCAGCTTAGTACGGATGGGGGAACTACTTATAATAATATAAGTGGGGCTACATCCAATATATATACATTTACTAATGCAGGCTCTGAAAATGGATATAAATACCGTGCTGTATATACTAATAGCTGTGGTACTGTTAATACTTCTGCCGCTACGTTAAATATGAATGCAGTACCGGTTGTAACCACTAATCCATCTACACAAACAATTTGTTCCGGATCTAATGTTAGCTTCTTAGCTGCCGCCAGTGGTACACCAACACCTACAGTACAATGGCAGCTTAGTACAGATGGCGGTACTACATTTAATAATATAAGCGGAGCTACTGGCACTACGTTATCCTTTGCTACTACAACGTCGCAAAATGGTAACCAATATCGCGCTGTATTTGCTAACACGTGTAATACTGCAACAACAACTGCGGCGACTTTGAATATAGATATAGCTCCATCAATTACAACAAATCCATCAGATATTACAGTCTGTCCGGGTACTACTACTACGTTTACAGCTGCAGCTAGTGGTATACCAACACCTACAGTGCAATGGCAGTTAAGTACAGATGGCGGCACTACTTATAATAATATAAGTGGAGCCACTTCTAATACATACACATTTACCAATACAGGTTCTGAAAATGGATATAAATATCGCGCGGTATATACCAATAGTTGTGGCAATATCACTTCTACATCTGCGACTTTAACGCTGAATACAGTACCTGCCGTTACGACTAACCCAGCAACACAGACAATATGCGCGGGCACTACTGTAACCTTTAATGTTGCCGCTAGCGGTACACCAACGCCAACAGTACAGTGGCAGATGAGTACAGACGGAGGTACAACGTTTAATAATATATCTGGCGCAACTGCCTTGTCTCTTAGCTTTGCGACACTTGCATCTCAAAGTGGTAACCAGTATCGTGCAATATTTACCAATTTATGTAACGTAGCCACAACAACTGCTGCAACGTTGAATGTTACAACTTCACCGGTTGTTAATACCAATCCTGTTAATCTTACATCATGTGCTGGCACTACTGCTAGCTTTACAACTGCAGCAACTGCAACGCCAACACCTACCGTGCAATGGCAGGTGAGTACAGATGGCGGCGCTACATTTAATAATATCTCCGGTGCCACAGCTACTACATTAGCATTTACATCTGCAGCGGTTCAAAATAATAATCAGTACCGTGCAGTATTCACAAATTCTTGCGGTACTGCTACAACAACAGCTGCAGTGCTAACTGTAAATGTTGCATCTGCTATTACCACTAATCCGTCTGATTTAACGCTCTGTGAGGGCACCACAGCAAGCTTCATTGCTGCTGCAAGTGGTACGCCTACTCCTACAGTACAATGGCAATTAAGTACAGATGGTGGCAGCACATATAATAATATGGTTGGCGAAACCGGCACTACATTATTATTTGCCGCTAACGCTGCGCAAACAGGAAATAAATACCGTGCTGTATTTACCAATTCTTGCGGTACAGCAACAACTACAGCAGCTACTGTTAGCGTAAATACAAAACCTGTTGTTACTGCAAATCCGACTGCAACTACTATATGTGCTGGAAGTAGCGCAAGCTTTACAGCTGCAAGTACTGGTATTCCCACACCAGGTGTGCAATGGCAGGTGAGTACAGACGGCGGTGGTACATTTAATAACATACCAGGCGCCACTACTGCTACATTGACGTTTGCTACACTTGTTTCACAAAACGGCAACCAATACCGTGCTGTATTTACTAATACCTGCGGTAGTGCTACTACTGCAGCAGTAACTATGACAGTTAACAGTCTGCCCGCTATTACTGTAAATCCTTCAAATACTACAGTGTGTGAAGGGACCTCTACCTATTTCACTTCGGCTGCTACAGGCACTGGCATAAACTATCAGTGGCAGGTAAATACTGGCTCAGGATTTGCAAACGTTCCTGCGCTTGCATATTATAGCGGCATTAATAGTCCAATACTTTCTATCAGTGGCACTTCTGCTTCGCTCAATGGTTATCAATATCGTTGTGTTGTTACAGGTACTTGTAGTCCTGCTGCTACGTCTTCCGCAGCTACTTTAACTGTTAATCGATTACCTGCTATAACAGTTAATCCTAACAACGATACTATATGTGCAGGTAGCAATGCCAGCTTTACTGTTACAGCCACCGGTACTGCTCTAACTTATCAATGGCAGGTGGACGATGGTACGGGTGCGATTAATGTTACCAATGGTAGCATTTACAGTGGTGCCAATACGGCTACATTGACCTTAACAAATGTGCCTGTGAGCATGAGCACATATACTTACAAGTGTATTGTAAGCGGTGTTTGTTCACCAAGTGTTACTTCTACCGCAGCAGTTTTAAAAGTGAATAGCCTGCCTGCTATTACTTCAAGTCCATCCAATGTTACATTATGCGAAGGAGCTACGGCC
>JBQCEX010000188.1:0-6002 GCA_051959855.1 Flavipsychrobacter sp.
CAGGCCTCAATTGCTTACGATGTCTATTGCGGCAGGTGTATGTGTAGCTAATATCTATTTTAATCAACCTATACTAAAAGATATAGCTGCCAGCTTGCATGCCAGTGAAGGGCAGGTAGGAAACATTGCAGTTTTGGCGCAAGCGGGCTATGGCCTGGGATTATTTTTTATTACACCATTAGGCGATAAGGTCAATCGTAAAAAATTGATACTTGTTTTACAGCTCGCATTATTGGCTTCGTTGATAGGCATGACGCTTATTAATAGTCTGCAAGGTATATTTATTATGAACTTACTCATTGGTTTGTTTTGTGTGGCTGCCCAGGTCATTCTTCCAATGGTTGCAGGTATGGATCCTGTAAATAGGGGTAAAAATGTTGGGATAGTCTTTACGGGTATATTAGTAGGTATTCTTGCTGCTCGCGTGTTTAGTGGTTATATAGCCAGCTGGCTTGGCTGGCGCTACGTATATGGCATATCTGCAGGCTTATTATTTATTACTATGCTGCTGGTTCAGTTTTCCTTACCTGCCATAAGGCAATCGTTTCAGGGCAATTATCTGAATTTGCTGAAATCTACATTAGCTCAGTTTGTTCGTTTTCCCTTATTGAGACGCACAGCATTGCTGGGTGCTTTTGTTTTCGGTGCCTTTTGTTCTTTCTGGACAACTCTGACATTTCATTTAAGCAAGGCACCATTCAATTATCATGCTAATACCATTGGCCTGTTTGGCATATTGGCAATTGGCGGTGCATTGGTAGCTCCTGTTTTTGGAAAGCGTGCAGATAAAGGAAGCGCTATGCGCTCTCAATTGTTCGCAGTGAGCATGCTTATCGTTAGTATATTGTTCATTAAGATATTTCCATATTCACTTATCTCGCTCATTATTGCGGTATTATTACTTGATATTGGAGTGCAGGCTACCCAGGTTACAAATATTGCAACAATATATACTTTAGATGCCGCAGCCCACAGTAGAATTAATACTGTGTACATGACTATTTATTTTATAGGAGGTTCTTTGGGTACATTGGTGGGTGTGCAATGCTGGAAGCTTGGGGGATGGAATCTTGTTACATGGCAATTACTTACCTGGGCCATACTTGCTTTAGTTATTGTACTAAATGGTTATAGCATTTATAAAAAGCAAACTTTAAAGACGAGCATATAATTATGTTTTTGTTTAATTCGTTAAAATCCTTTAACGAATATGTGATATTCTTATGACATGCAAGAAGATTAAGGGCTTAACTATTAGCTGTACCTTTATGCCTACTTAATTTTCTTTTTAATTAATATATTATTCAGCAGAGTAAATGAAGAAATTTTTTATGTTGCTGCTTGCCGCAAGTGGTCTTGCATCAATCAGCAACGCTCAGAACCCGTGTGCTACTGATGGCGTGTTTCAAAGATTAAAGCAACAACATCCTGAAATTGCAACTTTCGAACAACAGTTAGATAAGGCTATAAAAGATGGTATGCAGCATGTGAATTTTGAAAAGTTTGCAAAGCTTACCACAGCCCCTGATACTCAGACTTATGATGTTCCTATTGTAATTCATGTAATACACGACTATGGTGCTGAATATTTAAGTGATGATGATATATTTGCTGCTGTCAATAACTGGGCAACTATATATCGCGGTGAAAATACAGATACTGCAGAGGTGATTGCACCGTTTAAAAAATATGTAGGGAATCCTCGCATACGTCTGCATCTCGCAACTATAGATCCTAATGGTAAACACACAAAAGGTATAACACACCACCAATCTTATCTATCGTATAACGCCAGCGACCAATCTAAGCTGGATCAATGGCCACCTGACTCGTACATTAATATATGGTTTATCAACCAATTTACAGGTGCTGAATCTGGTGCTGCCGCTTATGCTTATTATCCGTCAGCTGCGGCATATATGCCTTATTATGATGGTGTCATAGGTTTATACTCTTACCTTAACTATGATAAAGCTATTCCACACGAAATAGGTCATGTGCTTAATCTGAAACATCCTTGGGGTGATACTAATCAACCGGATGTCACCTGTGGAGACGACGATGTAGATGATACGCCGCCAACTAAAGGACATATGCCTACAGGCTGTACCCCGGCATCATTATATGACATTACTTGTGCAACGGGTTACTTCAAAACCTATAAAAGTATTTCCGGCCTTGATTCTATAGCAGACTATCCTGATACCACCAATTCGCAGAATATCATGGACTATACTTATTGCCAGCGTATGTTCACTAAAGGACAGGTTGAACGTATGCGCTTGGCTTTAACGAATAGCATTGCAGGTCGTAGCAATCTTTATTCTGCTGCTAATCTTGCTAAGACTGGCGCTTTAGCACCAACACCTGACCTTGCACCTATTGCTGACTTCTCTGTAGAGAGGGGTACGCCTTATACCGTAGATCGTGCTTATTTTATTTGTGCAGGTGACGGGACTAAATTTACTTTCAAAAATCGCAGTTGGAATGATACGATAACAGATGTTGCATGGACATTCTCCAATGGAGCTACTGTACCTACCTCAACTAGCATGACCACAGTTAGTACACAGTTTTCCACTCCGGGTTGGGTTACCGTATCTCTGACAGCTACCGGCAATAACACAGGTAGCAACACAATTACAAATACCCAGGCAGTATATGTAGCTGACAATGCGGTATTACCTTCAGGCTATGTGCAAAATTTCTCTGCTGTAACAGATATGACCAACTGGCCTATATTCAATTATTATAATAATCAGTTCAAATGGGAGTGGTATAATGGAGCAGGATATACTGATGGTGCCTGCATACGCTATCATTCTTATGATAACAGGACTTCTCCTGAAAATGCAACCGGTACGCCCGTTGGCGATTATGATGATATAATTAGTCCGGCATATGATCTTACTGCAGTCGTGGGAACCGGCGGTGCTGTAAACCTGAACTTTTATACAAGTGGTTCATACAAATTAGGGTCTGGCGCTGCAGAGGATTCCATGCAGATTTTAGTAAGTACGTCATGTGGCCATATATGGAAACCTATAGCCACACTGAAAGGTTCAGAGCTTATCAATAATTCTTCGCAGGCAGCGGAGTTTGTGCCCTCTACAGCAAGCCAATGGAAAGCTCAAACAATTAATATCCCTTCTACTTTCCGCGCCAATAAGGTGTTTTTCAAATTTCGTTACTGGCCCGGTGCGAATGGTAATAACCTCTACATGGATAAAATACAAGTTAGTCCATACACTACTGATGTAAATGAAGTTTTTGCAACCCCTGGTGCTATTAAAGTTTATCCTAATCCGTCGAATGGAGATTGTAAAATTGCTTTTACGACAGCATCAGATGGTAGGGCAAATTTTGTGATCAGAGATGTTGCTGGCAAAATTATATATCACAAAGAAGGTATATGTGCACCTAACGCTCATGTAGAAGAGGCATTAAGTGCTAGACTTTTTCCAGCTTCGGGTGTGTATTTTGTTACAATAGCTATAGAGAATAAAGTCGAAACAGAGAAGTTAATGGTTAATAATTAATATGTTGCAGTTAATATGAAATTTGCATTTTCTTAACAGGATTAATTATCTTTGGGACTTGCATACCTTAAATATATACAATAATTTAATTAATAAAAATGGTTAGGAAAGCTATTTTACTCTTTTTGGCCGGCTTAAGTCTTACTTCAGTTAGTGTCAAGGCGCAGTTTTGCCAGACATATAATGAAGATGCTAAGATAAGAGCCGCACACCCTGAAGTTGCAGATTATGAAGCGAAATTGAAAAAAGACATTTACAATTACGCTCGTGCAATACAGTTACGTAAGTTCATGAAAACGACAGCGGACTCGGTGAAAATTAGCGATACGCTTACTGTCATACCGGTTGTTGTACACGTTGTTCACGACTATGGCACTGAAAATGTTACCGATGCACAGATAAACACTATGCTTGATAACCTGAATAATTTTTACAATTGTAAAAATGATACGTCAGGAGTAATAGCTCCCTTCAAAAAATATGTCGGAGATGCTAATTTTCATTTCCAGCTGGCAACAAAAGATCCTCAGGGTAATCCAACAAGGGGTATTACCAGGCGTGTTTCCTACCTTACTTATGGTGGTGATGATCAGGCAAAATTTGACCAGTGGGATCCCGGTACATATATGAATATATGGGTTGAAGCTTTCATCGGTCAGGGTTCTGAAGGCGGTGGTATCGTAGCAGCTTATGCAGTGCTTCCCCCTTCAGCCGCAGCACTTCCATATAGTGATGGCGTTATGACAAACTCCATGTTTATTACCACTGTTGGTAATGGAGATGGTGCAACTATACCGCACGAGGTAGGGCACTATTTTAACCTGTCGCATACTTTCGGCAACTATAATTTTGCCGGTGCAGCTAATGGAGTGCCTTGCAGTGATGATGAAGTAGATGATACACCTCCAACACATGGCAACCAATTTGGTTGCGATTTATATGATACAACATGTGCACAAGGATACTTTAAAGTTTACCCTAGTCATATACCTGGTGTTGATTCTCTGGTTGATTACCCGGATACAGTTAACGTGCAAAATATTATGAACTATGCCGATTGTAAATTAATGTTTACCAAGGGGCAGGTTGCACGTATGAGAGCAACAATTAACAGTTCAGTAGCAAACAGAAATGCCTTATCAACTATGTTCAACTGGACAAAAACTGGTATTTATGACACTGTTAATAATAAATATATTGCTCAACCCGATTTATATCCTGTAGCTGACTTCTCTGTTGAAAACGGCACTTCTTCTTTTAATCGCCATACTTCATCAACACACTATTTCCAAAGTACAGGTAAGGCGTTTTTCTTTAAAGATGAAAGCTGGAACGATACAATAACAGCCAGGAACTGGACTTTCTCTAATGGTGCATCTTCAGCTACCTCTACTAACAGTATAGTAAATAATAGCTTCACAACACCAGGTTGGGTTTCTGTAGCGTTAACAGTTACAGGTAACCATACAGGTTCATCAACTATCACAAATGATAGCGCCGTTTATGTTGCTGATCCGAATGGTATTCCTGCTTTAGGTTATTTTGAAGAATTCAATCCCTCAGGTGATTTGAATAAATATCCTATTTTCAACTACTTTAAAAATGATTTTAAATGGGAAGTTGTAAATAATGCGGGTTATTATGACAATTATTCCATTCGTTATAATGGATATGATTACCGTTCGTACCCAACTAACTATACCGGTACACCAAAATCTACTGCTAGTGTTTATGGCGGCGATGTAGATGATTTCTTCACTCCGGCGTTTGATGTCTCTTCAATGGGTGGATCTACCGCTAATCTTAACTTTATGTATACAGGAGCGTTCCGCACAGGCAACTCTCTTTATATGACAGATACTTTGGAAATTGATTATTCAACAAACGGCGGTGCAAGCTGGACTTTACTTAAATATCTTGACAAATCTACTATAGGTGCTGTCGGCTCTCAGGTACTGCCATATACACCGACCAACATGTCTCAGTGGAAGTTGGAAAGTATTACTCTGCCTTCTTTAGCAAGAACCTCAGCTACATTCTTCCGTTTCCGTTATCGTCCTGGCGCACCTGATATTTATGGTTATGGTACTAGCAACTATTTTTACATAGATCGTCTTAATGTAAATAACCAGACGCTTGGGTTGAATACTATTATGTCTGATGACAAGGGTATCACTGTTGCTCCTAATCCAACAACCGGTAGCTCTTATATTATGATTAAAGAGCCAATTAATACCACTGCTCATATTATCGTTACTGATATAGCTGGTAAAACAGTTTATACAACTCAGCAACAAATAGCTGGCGGTGCTGCTCGTATAGAAATACCTGCTTCTTACATCTCTGCGAAAGGCATGTACATGGTTCAGGTAACTACAGACGATCAGACACAGACTGAAAAACTGATAGTATACTAATCTGATTTTTAATATCCGATAATAAAAGTCCCGCAATTTTAGCGGG
>JBQCEX010000189.1:0-8145 GCA_051959855.1 Flavipsychrobacter sp.
AGGTTCAACCGTGCATGGACAGCAGGAGTTGGCAGCATCAGCAACCTGGAAAACCTGGTGATGTACCCTAACCCTACAGATGGTAAGTTTAAGGTATCGTTCAACAGCCAGCAGGTGATAAAGAACCTACAGATAAGTGTAACGAACATGACGGGCCAGCAGGTATTTGCCCAAAGCTATACCAATACGCAAGGCCAGTTCAACACAGAGATAGACCTGAGTGCAGCAGCCAGAGGCGTATACTTTGTCACCTTCATGGCAGATGGTGAAAGAATGATCAGGAAGATGGTGTTGAAATGATAATAACTTAGCAATAAATAATAGAAAAAGGGTAGCGATATAAGCTACCCTTTTTGTTTTGAATAGTTAGCTGAGATAAATTTTATTATTTAATTTAAGCGCAGTTATTAATATAAAATGTACATAACTATTGCGTCATAATAGCAAGCTATATAAGGGCGTATATTCAAGGTAAATCCCCTAAAATTCAGTAAATTTGCATAGCAAAAACATTAAATAAAAGTTACCAGATTTTGTGTATGAGATACAGTGATAGCAATAAAAATCATTCTTTATTAAGCTGTTCCTTTCTGCTTAAAAGTATTAATGAATTTTTTTCAAAAAAGCAATAGCCTGCCTCTGTCTAAGACTGAAATTTCGCGTCTGTAAGGCTTTTAAAGTTTATCCACATGCCGTTGATTTCTTTATTGTTGAAAAGTACAGGCATTTGATATTTTCGCTTTCCCGACTAACACGAAACTTGTTTAACTAAAATATTGCCCATGAGTGCGACAACTAAATCATCTGCTAAAAAAGGTTTAACCTTCCAGCGTCACTACACCAAAGAGGGTGTTAGCCCATTCGATATGTTCGAATATGATTACCGCACATCGGTGATCCGCAATCCGAACGGTGAGAAAGTATTTGAAATGACTAATGTGGAGGTGCCTGCACATTGGTCGCAAATAGCTACCGATATTCTTGCACAAAAGTATTTCCGCAAAGCAGGTGTGCCTCAGCCTGATGGCAGCCTGGGCCGTGAGACTTCTATTAAACAAGTAGCTCACCGCCTGGCAGACTGCTGGAGAACATGGGGCGAGAAATATGGCTATTTCGCTAAGGCAGGCGACGCGCAGGTGTTTTATGATGAACTTATATATAGCATACTGCAACAGAGCTGTGCGCCTAACTCACCTCAATGGTTCAATACCGGTCTGTTCAATAGCTATGGTATTAACGGTAAAGCCCAGGGCCATTACTATGTTGACCCGATAACAGGCAAACTGGAACGCTCACAGAATGCTTACGAACGTCCTCAGCCACATGCCTGCTTTATATTAAGTGTAGACGACGACCTGGTGAATGAAGGCGGTATCATGGACCTGTGGGTACGTGAAGCACGTATTTTTAAATACGGTTCAGGCGTTGGTACCAACTATTCTAATATACGCGCAGAAGGCGAAAAGCTGAGCGGTGGCGGTACTTCAAGCGGCCTCATGAGCTTCCTGAAGATAGGTGACCGTGCTGCCGGTGCTATTAAGAGCGGTGGTACTACACGTCGTGCTGCTAAAATGGTATGTCTTGACCTGGACCATCCTGAAGTAGTAAACTTTATAGACTGGAAAGTAGAAGAAGAAAAGAAAGTGGCTGCGCTGATAGCTGCAGGCTACTCTTCAGACTACGAAGGAGAGGCATACAGAACAGTATCTGGCCAGAACTCAAATAACTCAGTACGTATCCCTAATGAATTCTTCCGCCGCCTGGCTAACAACGAAGATTGGGAAATGACTGCTCGTGGTGATGGAAAAGTGATGAGAAAGATACCTGCAAAAGAACTGTTTGAAAAGATATCTTATGCTGCATGGCGTTGTGCTGATCCGGGTACACAATACGATACTACCATAAACGAATGGCATACATGCCCTGAAGGCGGACCGATACGTGCATCTAATCCATGCTCTGAGTATATGTTCCTCGTCAACACAGCATGTAATCTCGCCTCATTGAACCTTCGCCGTTTCTTCGATGAAGAAACAAGCACTTTCGATGTAGCAGGCTTTGAATATGAAACTCGCCTCTGGACTGTAGTGCTGGAAGTATCTGTGCTGATGGCGCAGTTCCCTTCACCTGAGGTTGCTCAGCTCAGCTACGATTATCGTACACTGGGTCTTGGCTTTGCTAACCTGGGTTCTATGCTCATGGTAAGCGGTATACCTTATGACAGTGAAGAAGGTCGTGCTATAGCAGGTGCTATCACAGCTATCATGAATGGTGTTGCTTATAAGACATCTGCTGAAATGGCTGCTGCATTGGGCGCTTTCCCTCGCTACGAGGAAAACGAAAAGCACATGATGCGTGTAATGCGCAACCACCGTGCGGCTGCTTACGATGCTGCTGAAGCATATGAAGGCATAGAAATAAAACCAATGGGCATTAATGCTAAATACTGCCCTGACTATCTGCTGAAAGCTGCTACCAAAGCATGGGATGAAGCAGTGCAGCTGGGTGAGCAATATGGCTACCGCAATGCCCAGGCTACAGTAATAGCACCAACAGGTACTATAGGCCTGGTAATGGATTGCGATACTACAGGCGTAGAACCTGATTTTGCCCTGGTTAAATTTAAGAAACTTTCCGGCGGTGGTTATTTCAAGATCATCAACCAGTCTATACCTGCAGCACTTAAAAAGCTTGGCTACAAGCCTGAAGAAGCAGACGCTATAGTGAAGTATGCTAAAGGTCATGGTACATTTGCCGGCGCACCTTTCATCAATCACCAGAGCCTGAGCGAAAAAGGCTTCCACGGTGAAGAATTGAAGAAACTGGATGCTGCTGTAGAAAGTGCATTTGAAATTGGTTTCGTATTTAACGTATATACACTAGGCGAAGAATGCCTGCAGCGCCTGGGCTTCAAACCTGAACAATACTATGATGCAGAGTTCAGCCTGCTGCATGAGTTAGGTTTCAGCGATGATGAAATAGATGCTGCTAACGACTATGTATGCGGTACTATGACCGTAGAAGGTGCACCATACCTGAAGCCTGAACACCTGGCTGTGTTCGACTGCGCTAACAAATGCGGTAAGAAAGGCGAACGCTATATACATGCACATGGCCACATACGCATGATGGCTGCTGTGCAACCATTCATCAGCGGTGCTATCTCCAAGACTATCAACCTGCCGAACGAAGCAACTGTTGATGAAATAAAAGATTGCTATCAGCTGAGCTGGCAGCTGGGCCTTAAAGCTTGTGCATTATACCGCGATGGTTCTAAGTTGAGCCAGCCATTGAGCAACAAGAGCGACAAGAAAAAGAAAGAAGAAACAAAAAAAGAAGCTGTAAATATAAATGACAGCCAAATAGTGGACCTGAGCAAGCTCACCGCTATGGAACTGCTGGAAGAAGTGAACAAGCGCGTACAGGATAGCCCTGATACACAGCTGAAACGTGAACTAAGCCGCATAGTAGAACGCAAACAGCTAAGTGCTAAGCGTCGTGGTTTTACATTCAAAGCTAAGGTTGGCGGCCAGGCCCTCTTCCTGCGCACAGGTGAGTACAATGATGGTACGCTGGGTGAAATATTCATAGATATGGCTAAAGAGGGTGCTACCATGCGTAGCTTGCTCAACAGCTTTGCCGTAGCTATATCAGTAGGCTTGCAATATGGTGTGCCATTGGAAGAATATGTAGATAAATTCATCTTCACCCGTTTCGAACCATCAGGCATAGTAGAGCACCCAAATATCAAATCTGCTACTTCAGTACTGGATTATATCTTCCGCTTGCTGGCTTATGAATACCTGGACCGTATAGACCTAGTACACGTACCGGATCCTGCAAGATTGACGCATGATGATGAAGGCGAGGAAGAAAGTCCTGCACAGCAGCTGTCACAGGTGCGCATTACAGCTCCTGCATCCCAGGCACCAAAGGTTACATCAACTGCGCCTAAGGCAGTAACGGCATCTGCTCCTAATACTACTGAGATTAAAAAGCTGATGGGTACCAGCGCTGATGCCCCGGCTTGCCGCAACTGTGGTAACATCACCCTCAGGAACGGTACCTGCTATATGTGCCCTAACTGCGGTACTACAACAGGTTGCAGTTAATAGACGATTATTTTAACCCTCTATAAGTAAAAAAGACCCTCACAGTTTCTACTGTGAGGGTTTAATTTTAATAGTCTTAGTAATTTCTTTATCCTGTTGCCGTGCTGATGAATGAGTTAATAAAGAAGACGATAGTAAGCCCTACAAGCAATGAGACTATGCAGGCTGAGGTAATAAAAAACTTTATGAGTGTTTTAAACCAGCCTTGTTTATAAAAACGCAGCATGGCAATATACAGGTAAACGAATATTGAAATAAGAACCACAACCGACGGCCACACAGAGATATTATCCGCCGCTACCAGAAAAGCAAAAAGTAGCATAAGCAGAAATGCAATGCAATAAAAATGAAGCGCAAAAATGACATGAGAAGCATAGTAAAATGTATGCCTGCGGCGGATATACACCAGCATTAAAATAAATGCGAATAGCGGTAGGGATATAAAAAATATTTTAGAGAATGAATGAACTACCCTTTCGGTGAAGTTGTTCATGAATTCATTAGGATTCCGGGCATAGGTATAGGCTGCAGATGCAAATGTTCTCCCTACAAATTTATCTAGCCAGGCTTGGGGCTTTTTATCGTTTTTATGAAGTGAGTCATACGATCTGGCGCCACCGTATATATAGGGCTTATAAAAGCTTAATGCGTAAAAGGTGTTCTCTTTTTCTATATAGCTTTCTGTATGTATTTCTTCAGGCCCTACATTACTATTATACAAAACGGAGTCTCTTATATGCTCCATATGTGCGGTATTATGGGTAGGTGTAAAAAAGGTACCGCTGATGATAAGCAATACGATGGCAGATATGAACAGGTACATTCTTATAGGGTTCAGGTAGCTGGCCCTTTTACCTTTTACATATTGTTCCGAAAGGAAGCCTGGCTTTAGTATCAGGTATTTTAGCGAACTGAAGAACTTGCCGTCAAAATGGGTCAGGTCTTCAATAAAATGGCCTATCAGGTGCCATACGCTTTCTTTAGGCTCTACATTAGCCTGCGAACACATGTGGCAATAGGGCCCAATGACGGCTGCGCCGCAATTAAGACAATGATTATCTGTACGTAAATGAAGATGAGATGACAAGGCTGGCTATTTTAGAATTGGAAAATAATAATACAAAGTCAAATTTTCCAGCACTTGTAATTATTTGTTTGTTAGCAGCTAAATATAAAAAAGCTCCTGTTTCTGGCAGGAGCTTTAAAAATGTATTGAATCATTTACCATTCGTATTCCTTTTCCACCCTTTTCTTGAGGCGCTCTACCAGTGTAAAGGTGGCAGGGCAGCGGTGCAAGTTTTGAATGTAAGTGTCGTTATACAAGTCGAAAGGCTTTTTATTATGGTGCGGAAACTCAGCACAATCCTTCGGGCGCACTTCGTAAATAGAACATTTATCATCCACCAGGAACTGGCAGGGCTGCGATTTATTTACCCAGTCGCCTGTATCTTCTTCTTTAATCAGCCATTTTTCTACGAATTCTTTTGGCTTCATCTTCAGGTGCTCAGCAATGCGTAGTACATCACTGCGACGGAAGGTAGGAGTCATTGTTTTGCAGCAATTTGCACAGGTAGTGCAGTCTATATCACGCCACACGGTAGCATCTACTTCTGCCACTAGCTTGGGCATATCTTCAGGTACTATATCATCTAATTTCTGCAGGAAAGCTGTTAAAGATTTTTTCTTTCTGGAAGCTACAATTCTGAATTGCTTTAAATCAAGAGCCATACGTAAAAATAAGCGCTGGACGCAGTACTTGCTAATTTTTTTTCAATCCCGGCGTTAATTAATTGATGATATCTGTTTTATCTTCAAAATTTACCGTTCGGTATGGTTTTTGGAACTTATGTGGTATCAAATAGTTACATTGCTTAATGGATCGGGACATAAACGGATATGATTTTTAGAAAGGCGTGTTACATACTATTATGCCTGGTGTTTGCCCTGCACGGACCTATTTATGCCCAGACAAGCGATAGCACCCTGCTGCATGCAGATACAACTGCTATGCAGCGCGATACCATTTCACACACAATATCCAATACCGATACGCTACACCGGGACACCATTGTACATCAGCAACCCGATAGCCTGGGTCATGATACAAGCAAACCCGGTGCTGCGCCTGCCCCCACTGCAAATGGCTATACGGTAAGTGGTAAGGTGCGAGACGCTAATACCGGCGAGGGTATTCCGTTTGCTGTTATCTTTTTCCCTCATACCAGTGTAGGTACGCCTGCAGATCTGGAAGGTAACTTCTCCCTGAAGTTTGATAAAGCCCCTAATGATACGTTACGGGTTACGGCCATTGGCTATACGCCATACAGCAGGCGCTTCGACAGGAACAATCACAATCTGCAGACCATTATAGAAATGGAGCGTGCCACCAACCAGCTAAATGAGGTAGTGGTGCATGCAGGTGAAGATCCTGCTATCGTGCTGATGAAAAATATCATCAGGCGCAAGCCATACAATAACCCCGACCGTATAGATAATTATAGCTACCAGGCTTACAACAAACTGGAAGCTGACCTGGAAAGGCTTTCCCGCTCGCAGTTTGAGAAGATACCATTGCTAAAGAAGTTTGGCTTCATATACGATAACATGGATACCGTTTCGGAGGCCAAGCCCTTTTTGCCTTTATATCTCACGGAAACCTTATCAGATTATTACTACCGCAGCAAGCCTAAAAAGCAGCGTGAGTTTATTAAAGCTTCAATGGTAAAAGGAGTAAAAAATGAAGGGATAACCAAGGTGCTGGGTAGCATTTACCAAAATGTGAATTCTTATGATAATTTCATTCCTGTATTTGATAAGAAGTTTGTAAGCCCTATCAGCAACTCAGGGCTCTTTTATTACAAATACAAGATAAAAGATACAGAGGAGGCCTATGGACATAAGGTAATATTAGTACAGTTTGAGCCCAGGCGAACAGGTGAAAATTGTTTCTATGGCGATTTCTGGGTAGTTGATTCTTTGTTTGCTATACAGCGTATATCTATGGAAGTGCCAAAGCTGGCTAATGTAAACTATGTAAACCGTGTGAGCTTGTATCAGGAATATGCACCGGTACAAGACAGCTTTTGGTTTTGCATCAAGGATAAGTTTGTGGCAGATTTCACCGCTCCTTATGGCCTGAAGATCCCGGGCTTTATTGGCAGGAAAACAACCTCTTACACTAAGATAGTAGTGAACGATACAAGTGTGGCAAATGTGTTGGACGATAAAAAATATAAAGAGGACGTAATAGTGTCAGACTCTGCCAGGAAATATTCTGATGCATACTGGGCAACGATAAGGCCGGACTCTCTTTCAAAAAATGAGAAGGCCATTTATAAAATGGTAGATACCATACAATCGCTGCCTTTATACAAGACCTACAAAAATCTCTTTAAGCTTTTGTTCATTGGTACTATAGATGCTGGTCCGCTGCAGTTTGGCCCATACTGGTATGTATATAGCACCAACCCAGTAGAGGGCAATCGTTTCAGGTTCTCGATGGGTACCTCGCCTGAGTTTTCTAAAAATATACACCTCAGCGGCTATGCGGCCTATGGCGATAAGGACAATAAATTCAAATATCAGTTCACAGGACTGTGGCTGCTCAATCGCAATCCACGCATGTATCTCTATGGCTCCAAGACTTATGACATAGACCATAGCACCAACTACTATGCAGAAGTAGGTACTGCTGATAATATTTTCAGCTACTTGTTCCGCAAACCGGGTGTGCCATGGAAGCTGGCGTTTTCTGATGAGGACAGACTGGAGTTCTATAAAGAATATTTCAGTGGCTTCAGCCATAAGCTCACCTTGCAGCATAAGGAATTTACACCTTTTAGCCCTTTGCCTTCTACAGGTATTTTTTATGACAGGGAAGGCAATCCCACCAATAGCGTCATCAGTTCCGAAGCTTCAATAAGACTACGCTGGGCATACAAAGAGAAATTCATCGAGGGTAATTATCTGCGCGTGAGCCTGGGCAGCAAGTATCCTATTTTGCAGTTAGATGTTTCTGCAGGTGGTAAGGGAA
>JBQCEX010000190.1:0-6479 GCA_051959855.1 Flavipsychrobacter sp.
CATGGGGAGAGTGTAGTATATAAAGTGCAGTTCTTATAAACAGAAGCGGGCTGCCTGCCGGCATTCTCCAGCGCATCCATTTCCCCATGCAGTATTACGCTGCCATTCTGTATCCTTTTGTTGTGCCCTCGCCCTATTATCTTCCCATCATGCACTATTACCGCACCTATAGGTATGCCGCCCTCGCCCAGGCCCTTTTTTGCTTCAGCAATTGCTGCATTTAAATAGCTGTCCATATAAAAGTTTTTGCAGAAGTGATCTCTAAGATAAGATAACCATAATTGAAGGGGATTTTTACTTTTTCATTTTTAATTTGAAAAATGTGGACATCTTAATTTGGAACCCGCTCATCTATAAACGTATCTTGCATATGCACTTGATCAGCTAATTACTTCATAGGCTATTCAGGCATGCTCTTTGACATACTGTAAACCCAAAACTCTCCTCCCTTTAGGGAAGTCGGGAAGGTATTATACCCATTTATACCTTCCTATTACACAGCTATACCGTCCCATACCTTCCCATATACCATTTATACCCTTTTATACCTGGTTATACCCAAAGCTAATCCGCCGAAACCAGCCACCACAAAGTCGCTCCTCCAAAAACGCAAAACCGGAAATATTGTTTTTTTCTGCAACGGTGCCGCGAAGACAATCAGCCACCACAAATTTCCGGTTCGGAAATTTTCTTACCCACCGGAAAAAACACATAAAGGCCTGCCACCACAGCGTATATAATAAAAACCGCTAACGGAAAAAACGGAAAAACGGAAATAATCGGAAAAAACAGGAAAAGAATATCCCAATACACAAGCTATCGGTAACAATAACTTAATCTTAAGCAATAATGTTTTTTCTATATTTTTTCATTTATGAAAATTATTCCCCTGGCCTTATTAGTTATCTGCGTCTCTGGTTGTCTGAAGATAGGCGATATGAGTTCAGGTGATGGCATCTACTGCGACATAAATGGCGTCAGCTCGAGCATAGTACAAAAAGGGATGCTTTTTGGCCATTCAATAGGTTTTGCTAACTATGATTCTGCAGGATGTGCTATTTCAGGAGACAATACACCCAATCAAATAATCATGTATGTAAATACACGACACATGAAAGCGCAACCGGGTATAAAATATTACCTGCAAAGCTATGATGGCCAGTACTCCCTTTATTCGTTAGACTATACACCTGCCGATCTTCATCCCTACTATGCAGACACCACTACTTCTTACGTTATCTTCACTCATATAGACAGCAGTTTCGCAGAGGGTCATTTTGAACTCCACGGTACCAATGACAGCAACCGAACCGTCGACCTTACTAATGGTTACTTCCATTTACACAGTTATTAGCACAGAGTAACTATTGGGGTTGTGCTTACAGCAAATAAAAACACCGCCTGAAAAAACAAGCGGTGCTACCAGAGGTCGCGAGCGGATTCGAACCGCTGTAGAAGGTTTTGCAGACCTGTGCCTAGCCACTCGGCCACGCGACCCTGAGGGATTGCAAATGTAGTAAAATTTATGCTTTGTACAAGTTGCTGTACATAAAATTGAAAACTAGTTATTCACATCTGAAATGCTCACATGAAAAACGAAGTTGTTAAAATTCATCACTTAAATTTATCATTTAGCCCTATAGCAGCTTTCAGTCATTCCCATTACTTTTACAGCCATTATGTATCCTGACTTCCAATACCTTTTCCAGAGCCTCTTTGGCACAGAGATGCCTGCCTGGCTCAGCATCTTCAAGACATTCGGCTTCTTTGTGGCACTGGGCTTCATTGGTGCCGCTATGGCCACTATCTCAGAACTGAAAAGAAAAGAACAACAGGGCCTACTGCTGCCTGAGTTTGAGACCACTGAAGTGGGCAAGCCTGCAACAGTCAACGAGTTAGTAATCTCAGCCCTTATAGGCTTGCTGGTAGGTTATAAAATAGGAGGCATGTTCGGCAACTGGACCGATATAGGCCCCGACCCTATGGGATATATATTCTCTGTGAAAGGCAGCCTGCTGCTGGGCATAGTTGGCGCGTTGCTGTTTGGCTACATAAAGTATTATGAAAAGAAAAAGCAAGCCTTGCCGGAGCCTAAGATGAAAACAGTGGCTGTGTACCCGCATCAGCGCATGAGCGAACTGGTGTTCATAGCACTGATAGGTGGTCTGGTGGGCGCCAAGGTGTTCAACGCATTTGAGACCTGGGATTACTTTCTGCAGCATCCTGTTGAGAGCCTTGTATCATCAAGCGGGCTTACCTTCTATGGGGGACTGATAGTGGCTACTGCCATCTTCTACTTCTACGCACGCAAGCATAAGATACCCTTTAGGCACCTCTGCGATGCCGTGGCTCCGGGATTAATGCTGGCCTATGGTGTGGGCCGTTTTGGCTGCCACTTCGCTGGTGATGGAGACTGGGGGATATTCAATAGCGCATATGTAACACTGCCCGATGGCAGCCTGGTAGCCTCTGGCCCTAAGGGCTTTCATGATGCCATACACAACTATACAAATTATTTCAGATCGCTGCCTAACCTGCAGTACAAGGCAGTGCTGGCGCCATCATGGTTGCCCCGCTGGATGTTTGCCATGAACTATCCGCACAATGTAAATAATGATGGCATTCCATTACCTAACTGTGCCGGGCATTACTGCAGTGTATTACCCGTGGGTGTGTTCCCTACCCCGCTTTATGAGGCAGTTACCTGTATTATACTGTTTGCCATACTGTGGTCGCTGCGCAACCGTCTTAAGTACCCGCTGCACATGTTTGGTCTCTACCTGATCTTTAACGGCATAGAGCGCTTCCTGGTTGAGACCATACGCGTGAACTATAAATATAACTGGGGTTTTATACGTCCTACGCAGGCAGAGATCATCTCTACATTGCTGGTAATTGCGGGCGTATGCATCATGCTCTTTTACAAAAAGAAAGAGGAGAAAACAGGCGTAGAGGCGTAACTACCTGCTTCTGCCCCGGCCGCGAATAGCTGGAATATCGTTTTGTATCCTCGTATTGATGAAGCGATAACGAAGACCAATGGTAACAGGCATAGCCATGATCTGGTAATGCAAGTTGGTGTGGGGGTGCACATTAGGAGCTTCAGCATCATACTTAAGATCTAGATAGCGAAAAGCGCCTTCGGCATATATACCCAGCTTACTGGTAATGCCCACTACATAGCCTATTTGTACGCCTACTGCATAGCCATGCCCGCCGTCAGGGGCTCTGTAAGCTACATCACCTGAAAGGTTCTTAGAGTCATTGCGAGCTATCCCATAGCCTGCTGCAAGGCCGCCATACAGGTAGCCATTGCCTATATTCATCTTGCGATTGATAAGAGCATATATGGTAGCATCTTCATTAGAGTAGATATAACGCTTATTGCTGCCGCCTATCGGGCTGCCATCCGGTCCGTTGTAAGTCTTATCTGATATACGGGATAACTCCAGCACGGTCCCCTGCAAGCCTGCCTGCCAGTCTTCTGCAAAATTGTAGAGAAAGCCTAATTCAGCAGCATAGTTGATATAGGCTATCTTTTCTGCAGAGTAAGCCATATTGCTGGTTGGCGAGCTGTTGACGCTAAGACCGCCACCCAGCTTTAGCTCTACATTTTGTCCATATGAAAATAGCGGCAAACCAAGCGCTAAAGCAATGATAAGATTCCTCATAGTAACTCATTTGAGCCTTACAAAGATAGCAGAGCCGACGATACATGCTACGGTACTTGCAGACCAGATTATGGTTGTTTGGAAATCTCTATATATTTCAAGCTATTGAGTATCAATCAGAAGATGTAGAGGGCATGGTATTTTAATGCATTAAGCGTTATAAGTCAGCAGTATGGAAGAACTATCAGAGATAAAGATCACTACCCGTAAGCTAAGATCACTGGCGAATGATACCATTACAAGCGCAAAAGTGGTGAACCTGATATATGTAAATGATGGGATGCCGGGTATTACAAGGGTAAGACAGGAAGAAGAATTTGTGTATATGCTTGGGAAAAAGACCATAAAGGATGAGGAAACCTTGCAGCGAATAAAACGACTTGTAATACCACCAGCCTGGCAAAATGTATGGATCTGCACAGAGTCTAACGGCCACCTGCAGGTGACAGGTTATGATGCTAATAACCGAAAGCAGTATAAGTATCACCCTTTATGGAATGCATTACGCAACCACACTAAGTTTTCGCACTTATATGATTTCGGTAAAGTTCTGCCGGCAATACGATCAAGGCTGCAAAAGGACCTTTCACTGCAGGGATTACCATTGCAAAAGGTACTGGCTACGGTAGTATCACTGATGCAGTGTACTTGTATACGAGTGGGCAATAGCATGTATGAAAAGCTGTATGGCTCATTTGGCTTAACAACATTGAAAGACCAGCATGTGAAGATAACCGGGAGTGAGCTGAAATTTAGTTTTAAAGGCAAGAAAGGTGTGTTTCATAATATAAGATTGAAGAGTAAAAAGCTGGCGAAAATAGTGCAACAATGCAGGGATATACCCGGTAAGGAACTATTCCAATACTATGATGAAAATGGAGACAGAAGACCTATAGACTCAGGTATGGTGAACGATTACATAAGAGAGATCAGTGGTGGTGGTTTTACAGCAAAGGACTTCAGAACATGGGCTGGTACACTGCATGCATTGGAGGCATTTGAGCAGCTTGGCGAGGGAGAAACAATAACTGAAACCAAAAAGAAAATAGTGGAAGCATTGGATATGGTAGCCAGGCATTTAGGCAATACACGAACTGTTTGTAAGAAATATTATGTGCATCCGATAGTGGTAGAACACTATACGAATAAGACGCTTTCACGTTACATAAACGGCATTCAGAGTAATGAGTGTACTGATAATGCAGCGCTGAGCAGCGAGGAAAAGATACTGATGAAGATGTTTGAAGATGTGAGCAAGACTGTTATATCAGCTGCGTAGTGTATCTTAAACAAAAGCCCTGAATTTCTTCAGGGCTCTCTTTTTTATGCGTTTGCAGTTTCTTCCTTATGATAGCTGCTGTTCAATTCCAGGTTTGCTTGTTCTGCTGCCTCTATTGGCGCAAAATTAGAAAGCGCCTCACCCCTGCCCTTACGCACTACCGTAGTGTGCTCGTAGTGAGCGGAAGGCTTACCATCTGCAGTAACAACCGTCCAGCCATCTTCTTTGGTATATACATCGCGTACACCCAGATTTATCATTGGTTCTATAGCAAGCACCATTCCTTCTTTCAGACGCTTGCCATCTCCACGACGGCCATAGTTAGGTACCTGCGGATCTTCATGCAGCTTGCGACCCACGCCATGGCCTACCAGCTCGCGCACAACACCATACTTATGCACCTTAGACGTATAATGCTCTACAGCATAAGAAATGTCACCTACCCTATTGTTTGCACTTGCCTGGGCTATTCCTAATGCCAGAGACTCCTTAGTGACACGCATCAGCGTGAGCACTTCCGGCTTTACATTGCCGATAGCAAATGTATAGGCATGATCGCCATGAAAGCCGTTCATGTATACGCCACAATCAACAGATATGATATCACCATCCTGAAGTTCATAACTGCCGGGAATACCATGCACTACTACTTCATTTACAGAAATACATAAAGCAGCCGGATAACCATGATAACCCTTGAAAGATGGCACACCACCATTATCGCGTATAAAGGTATCGGCCATTGCATCAATCTGAGCGGTGGTGATACCGGGCTTTAAAAATTTTGCCACCTCGGTTAAGGTGGCAGTTACCATTAAAGCACTTTTTCTAATTAACTCAATTTCTTCGTTCGTTCTAATATGTATCATACTTCACAAAAAATCTATTATATAGTTCCACTAGTTACTGCACTACGACCAGACAGGCGGCCAGTCTTCATGAGACCATCGTAATGACGCATGAGCAGGTAACTTTCAACTTGTTGTAATGTATCCAGGATTACACCTACACCTATCAGCATAGAAGTACCGCCGTAGAATGAAGCAAAACCACTGGTAACACCAAACAGAGCAGCAACACCGGGAAGAATACCAGCTATAGCCAGGAATACAGCACCTGGAAGGGTAATACGATCCATAATAGTTGCTATATAATCGGCAGTTGGTTCACCTGGTTTAACACCTGGGATAAAGCTATTGTTACGCTTCAGGTTGTCAGCCATTTCTGTCGGGTTAAATATCAACGCAGTATAGAAGTAAGTAAATGCTATTACCATTACTGCATAGATCAGGTTATACCAGAAAGAAGTATGATCTGACAATGCTTTTACAAAGCCCTGAGCATTCTCGCTATTTGTAAAACCTACTATAGTAGCAGGAATGAACATGATAGCCTGAGCAAAGATGATTGGCATTACACCAGCAGAGTTCACCTTCAAAGGAATAAAATCGCGAGAGCCGGTTACCTCACGGGCAGCGTTACTGCTACCAATGATACGGCGGGCATAGTTCAACGGTATCTTACGCGTA
>JBQCEX010000191.1:0-13291 GCA_051959855.1 Flavipsychrobacter sp.
CTTCTTTGCAGTTGGCTTTGGCTTAGGTGTTGGTGGTGTGGGTTTTGGTTTCACCACAGGCTTTGGCTTAGGTGCCGGTGGCGGCGTGGGATTTGTAAAAGTTTCCACTACCGGTTTTGGCTCAGGCTGGGGTAGCACCATGTCGGGTACTTTCACCTTAGCTATCGATGCAGATGCGTAATGCATAGCCAGATAGTTCTTTGGCCTGTTAGGTAGCGCCTTTATTTCAGGCACAGGCAGTGGCTTCGGCTCGTCAGGCAGCTTAGCTGTTGGCGGTACTGATACTTTGGTAGGTGTAGGTGTCTTTATCGGCTGCTCTTTTATCTCGGTTGTTTTGTGTACGGCTACTTTATTTATATCGGGTTCCTGGGGTTTTACTGTAGGCACTTCTACTTTCTTTATCGGGGTTGGTTCTTCTGTTTTTATGTTCAGGTTAGGGTTCTTTATCTGCAGTGCGCTGGGTATAGGCACCTGGCTTTCCATAAATCGCTTGTAGGCCACGGTGGTCATCGTCATAGCCGGGCGAAAGGTGGTAACAATGCTATCTATCGCCCTGGGTATGTCTTTGTCGTTTACCACTTGCAGGTAAGAGCCAAGGCAGGCATACTCCGTGCGCAGCGGCGCATAGTCCACCAAACTAAGGATGTATGGCTTAAAGAATATCTTCTGGGCCAATAGCTTTTTTACCACTTCGCATATATTGCCGCCGCAGCTTTCGCCGCCATCCGTTAGTAGTATGATGCTGTATGCGTATTGGCTTTCATCAGTCAGGTCGTTTTCAGCGGCTTGCTGCAGTGCATAGGCTATAGGGGTTACACCCAGCGGTTTTATATCTGCCAGGCGCAGGGACATTTGCGTGTAATTGTTCTTGCTGAACATTACCTCGCGCTTGGTATCATAACAGTTATGTTCCGGCACAGGCGACTGGTGGCCAAACACGCGCAGCGCAAATTCAGCCTGATCATTTATCCGGTACAGACTGTCCATCAGGCGCAGTATGATCTCGTCGGCTACCTTATATCGTTGTTTGTCCCCCTGCCATTTTTCTATCATACTGCTCGATTCATCCAGCAGTATGAGGATGCGGGGTGTTTTTTTCTCCGGTTCCTTTTGGGCAAAGACCTTTACAGAAAAAACAAGCAGGAATAGAAATGTTAAAAAACGAAATATGCGCATGAAAATATAACTCCGGTCGCAAACCTACACTAAATGCCTGAGGATTATACAGCTTATATCTCCCTCTGATAGTGTGATTTTTATGATTATCAGCTGTGACGAAAATACGCCATTTTAAGATTCTTATTATAGTTATATAAATTATTATGAAAGAGCTAACAAACTCAAAATTCCTACCTTTGTGCCCTATTTATAAAATATGTCAATTCCTACTCAGGTCGTTGAAGATGTTGTGATAAAATTTGCCGGGGATAGTGGTGATGGTATGCAACTTACAGGCAGTCAATTTACCAATAATACAGCCCTTATAGGCAATGACCTTTCCACCTTTCCGGATTTCCCGGCTGAAATACGCGCACCACAAGGTACTTTGCCCGGGGTGAGCGGTTACCAGCTCCATTTCTCCCGCCAGCGCATTTATACACCCGGTGATACCTGCGATGTACTGGTGGCCATGAACGCGGCTGCCCTGAAGGTAAACCTGAAAGCATTGAAACAGGGTGGCATCATAATAGCCAATACCGATGGCTTTGATAATAAGAACCTGCGCCTGGCCAATTATCCTGATGGTGTTAATCCGCTGGAGGATGGCTCGCTGCAGGGCTACGAGCTGCATAAGATAGATGTAACCAAGCTGACGCGTGAAGCGCTGAAGGATATACAACTGGGTACTAAGGAAAAAGACCGCGCAAAGAACATGTTTGTGCTGGGCTTCCTGTACTGGCTGTACAACAGGGACATGACCAGCACCTTCTCCTTCCTGCATGACAAATTTGGCAAGCAACCCGAAATACTGGACAGCAATATAAAAGCACTGCAGGCCGGCTACAACTATGGCGATACCGTTGAGGCCTTCGCCAGCCGCTACCAGGTATCTAAAGCAAAGCTGCCTGCGGGCAAGTACAGGAACATAACGGGCAATACTGCCCTGGCCTATGGCCTGATAGCTGCCAGCGAAATGGCCAGCCTGCCGATATTCCTGGGTACTTATCCTATTACACCTGCATCTGACATACTGCATGAGCTGGCACGCCATAAAAGCTTTGGTGTGCGCACCTACCAGGCGGAAGATGAAATAGCAGGCATTACTGCTGCCATAGGCGCTGCATATGGCGGCAGCCTGGGCATTACTACTACATCAGGCCCCGGTATGGCGCTGAAGACAGAAGCACTGGGCCTGGCCATGATGCTGGAAATACCGCTGGTGGTAGTGAACATACAGCGTGGCGGCCCCTCAACAGGCTTGCCTACCAAGACCGAGCAGAGCGACCTGCTGCAGGCCTACTATGGCCGCAATGGCGAAAGTCCGCTGCCGGTAATATCTGCATCGTCGCCCAGCGATTGCTTTGATGCTGCCTATGAAGCAGTGCGCATAGCCGTACAACACATGACGCCGGTAATACTGCTGAGTGACGGCTATATAGCTAATGGTGCAGAGCCCTGGCGCTACCCGCAAACTGCCGACCTGAAGCCAATAGAAGTAACCTTTAAGAAAGGACTGGCCGAAGGTGAAGCGAAGTTCATGCCTTACCAGCGCGATGAAAAGCTGGTGCGCCCATGGGCAGTGCCCGGCACACCCGGACTGGAACACCGCATAGGCGGGCTGGAAAAAGAAGATATAACCGGCAACGTATCCTACGACCCTGAGAACCATGAGCGCATGGTGAAACTGCGCCAGGCCAAGGTGGATAAGATAGCCGACTACATACCCCTGCAAACGATAGACAGTGGTCCGGAACAAGGCGATGTACTGGTACTGGGCTGGGGCTCGACCTATGGTGCTATTAAGAGTGCCGTAGCCACGCTGCATGCGCAGGGCAAATCGGTGGCACATGCACACCTCCGTCACATGCGTCCATTCCCACGAAACCTGGGCGAGATACTAGGGAACTACAAGAAAGTGCTGATACCTGAACTGAACAATGGCCAGCTCATCAAAATCATTAGGGATAAATACCTGGTAGATGCGATAGCCTACAACAAAATAAAGGGCGTACCGCTAACACGTAGCGAACTGGTGCAAGCGATCAGCGAACTGCTTTAAGATATGATGGGTTGCAAAATTGCAGCCCATTTTTTTTCACTTATTCTTTGTTGTAGTGCAAAGAATAATTACCTGAAATTTCCGATTATTTCCGGTTTCTTCCGTTATTGCTTTTTGCAATAAACTTGCTCCATAAGGCCTTATGATACTTTTTTCCGGTGGGTTTGAAATTTCCGGTGTGGCGGAAATTTCACCTGGTTTACACTTGAGCCATAATCTAAATGTTACATTTGGGAGCAAATTTCTTTTTGGAACATTTTTACGGAGCAAAATAGCCCGGAAGCCTTTACTCTAGCATCTTATAAAGTTTTTTGCAAATGTTACATCACTACGCAAAAACTACCCAGAATGTTACAAAATGTCGCATTTAAGAAAATATAAAGTAAAAAGTGCCTAGTAGAATGGCAGGAGTTGGAGGGTTTACAGTATGTCAAAGAGCTTACTAATTAGCTGATATGATGATTAGTTAATTAGCTATTGTTGTGCAAGGTACTATGCGGGAGGGACGGATTCCAAATTTAGATTTCCACAGGAGGAACGAAAAAAGATGAAATTAAAAATTTGATAAGTGTGTTGCGGCTTACTGCTGCCAAATATTATATTGCTGCACAGGGACGGGAACTATGTTTAAAATTTAGCTGATATACCTGTACTTATGAGCCCCTTATAACCAAAGCCAACTTCAAAAAAGCCAGCTATGGCACGTCCGACTCTTATTCCAAAACCGGTGATCTGTCCATTTAAATGTACTTCACGGTAAGTGTAAGGACTGGTAGGTGGAACAGGTACCCAACTGGGTGGGTTCGGGTAAATAGTATAAATGTCTTTGTATGAAGTTAAGCCTACGCCAGCGCAGCCATACAATTTCAGGTATCTTCTTTTGAAATAGGTTAAACTGCCTTCTAACGCAACAGTATAGGTATAAACATTATAGTGGCCGCTAACACCTTCTTCTTGAGTGCCTGTCACCTCCGGATTGTCATAAGATAACTCACCCATTTCATTATCTATACCAATAGTAAGGCCTAAAGAAAATCTTTTAGTGAATACGTGCCTGTAAGTGAGAAATAATGCATGTGTAGTAAGTGTGGGTGATGAAATATAGCCACTCATTATACCTCCTTCTCCTGCCCATCCATTTATTTCATCAGGTGTAACAACGCCTACAGACAGGTATAATTCATTATGGTGTTGCGCAAAAAGTTGCTTGAACGGCATGATAATGAACAGCAACATAAGGGATAAATTAGCTAATCTCATAAGGGGGTTTTAACTAAAAGCAATATACAGAAATTATTAATAAAATATTAGCTAAGAAATGACCGGATGCTAGCCGTCTGAGTTGCTTTATGTCTGAACTGTTGCTATTGCGGTATAACGTCATTATGGTTGTTGGTATCGCTGACGCTACACCCTATATACCAACAACGGAAGAAAAAAACTATGAGCACCCTGATGCCTGCGGGTCGCTTATTGGAATACCCACGGGGGAGGAAACGATTGCAGCACAAATCATAGGTGCTTTTTAATTTGCGTTGGAGACTATTAAATTATTATCTGGCCATGTCGAAAAAGCCATCAGTCAGTATAACTGTTTGGCCATTATTACCGATTCCGTAATATTCAAAGGTTCCAGCAGCTACAAGACTATCTAATCTCGTAAATGTCAACCATGACTTACTACTGTCAGGATAATAAAAATGCTCTTGAGAATTTGCATCTTTAATTTGGTACTGTGATTGATAATATGGGTAATTGTTGCCCACCGGATATTTTTGATACAATGAAAAATGAGGAATATTCACGACAAATTCAAAAGCATCTTGAAATGGACTTGCTTTACCAGCAACACCTATCATGTCTATCAACATCCCACTATTAATGGATCCCATAATGCTAAATGTTATTCCTGGTAAGAAATAAGATGGCACGCCAGTATATGTATGCTGCTGTCCATTTACAGTAAATGCTATAATATTTTGTCCGGTTTGAGTGGGTTTAAGTACTGGTGCCTGGCTGTCACTTTTGTGACAAGCAGAAAAAAGCAAGATAACGAGCGGAATTAGGATATAATTTTTCACTTGCAATTATTTAAACGGATTTGCTATATCGAAAAAGCCATTGCTCAGGCTAATGGTTTGACCATTGTTATCAATACCATAAAATTGAAAGACACCAGCCGCTACCGAGCTATCTAAGCGAGTAAATATAAAAGTCGATTTGCTGCTGTCCGGATAAAAAATATCGCCCTGACCATTTGAATTATCATTATAATATGACTGATAGTAAGGATAATTATTACCGATATGGTACACGTTACTCAATGAAAAACGTACAATATTTGTTACAAATTCAAAGCCATCGTGATAGTTGCCAGTTCCATCCATATCAATTATCATGCTGCTATCCCGTAATCTTATGATACTAAAAGATATTCCGGGAGTAGAAAATGTTGGGATGCCCATATACACATGCTGCTGCCCATTAACTGTGAATGCTATAACATTCTGACCGCTTTGAGTAGGCTTGAGCACGGCAGGCTCGTCACTTTTGTGGCAAGCGGAAAAAAATATGAAGACAGTAAGAAATAGGATATAAATTTTCAAATAAATGAGCTTAGGTATTTCAAAATACGATCACTATGTTAAGCTATCATTAAGTAACTATTAAATATAGCGCTGAGGAGATTAAACAATGTTCTATAATTATTAGCTTTTATTACTACTCCGCAACATGCCGTTCCATACTGACGGCTATACGGGGTAAGGCGGTAATAAGGAGGCAGGTGATGACTAAGCCGGCAATGTTGAACCAGGAGGCGAACTCAAAAGCCCTGGGGTAGGCGGATGGCAATGGCTGGTTGCCCAGTACGTTGAAGAAGACACCACCTATAACTGATACGCCGAGTGCTGAGGCTGTTTGCTGAAAGGTGGAATACATACCTGAGGCAGCACCTGCAAAATCGACGGGGACACTGCGCAGTGAGACATTGAGCAGTGAAGGCAAGACGAAGCCCCAACCAAAACCATAGACTGCCAGCCACAAGCACAGGTTTGCATAGGTAAGGGCTGTGTAATGCACGCTAAACACCTGCATACATATAGACACGAGCATCAGCAACACGCCAAAGAACAATTGCTTTTTACTATGCTGCGCTTCTATTTTGATGGCGAGCACAGAAGAAACACCAAAGCCAAGCCCATAAATGACGAAGGCAATGCCGGTAGCAAAGGCATTGATGTGCAAGCCACTCTGGAAGAAGATGGTGCTCATGAGCAGGTAAGCATTGTTGACAATAAATACCAATGCGAGACAAAGCAGGCCAATGTTAAAATCGCGGAAACGGAACAAGTTTATGTTGATAAGCACAGGCTTATCGCGCTGCAGCTTGCGCTTCTGGTCGTGGTAAAACAGGATGAGCAATGCAAGAGAGCAGCACAGAAGAGCTAATATCCAGAAAGGCCAGTGATACTCGCGGCCCTGTATGAGCGGAATGACCAATGAGACAAGCCCCAGGGTAAGGAGCAGTACACCGCTATAGTCGAACCGAGTAGTGTGGTGCAATTCTGTTTCGCGCAGGTAGCGCCATGCTGCCAGCAGCGATACGATACCTACAGGCAGATTGATAAAAAATATGAGGCGCCAGCCAGGTATAGCAAAATGATAGTAAGAGAAAAAGCCACCCATGAACTCGCCAATGATACAGGCAATGCCCAGCGTGATGCCGAAAAGCGCCAGTGCCCTGGTGCGTTCGCGAGGCTGCTGGTAGAGTACTTGTATATAGGCAATGGTTTGCGGTACCATGAAGGAAGCGCTGATGCCCTGGAAGAACCGTGCGAGATTGAGCTGCAAAGGCGTATTAGAAAAGCCACAGAGGCATGATGTGAGCGTGAAAAAGAACATGCCCCACATAAATATTTTCTTACGCCCATAATGATCGCCCATGCGGCCACCGGTGATGAGGAAAGAAGCATAGCCCAGCAGGTAGCCTGCTATAACTAACTGTACCTGCGCATCAGAAGCGTGAATGCCCTGCCTGATGGTGGGTATGGCAACATTGATAATAAACACATCGATAACGGAAAGCAGCGGAGCGGTGAGCACTATGAGCAATGCTGCCAGCCGTGAGTCATTTTGTTTCATATTTTATATTTAGATAGACCAGTCTGTCTATTTGTTATTTAAAAAAATTCAGAGCAGTTTTTTTACAATTTTTTTAGCGCTTTCCAGGTCTTTTGTGTTCCGGAAAATGGGAGCGCTGCTAAGGCCACCCTCCATGAGCAGGAAAATGAGATCTGTCAGCGCTTCGTTTGACAGTATGTGCGACTCATTAGCCTGCAGCACGAGCTTGTGTATGTAAGTACGCAAACGTTCCTTATTTGCAGCTACCAGTTTGGTTACTTCAGGCTCGCTGTTGTCCAGCTCGGCACTGATCTTTATAAAGGCACAGCCGCCGTAACCGCTCTTGCGCTGGTTGTTGATCCTGTAGTCGAAAATAGCCAGGAGTTTCTGTTTGGGATCGCTGAAAGTGCCCAATAGTTTATCAGCACCTGAAAACCACTGGTCATTAAAGCGGTGGAGATATGCCAGCAGTAAATCAGTCTTGGAAGAGAAATGATTGTACAGCGAAGCCTTGGCTATGCCGGCCTCTTCAATAATCTGGTTGATACCTGTGCGGTTGTAGCCCTGCTCGTAAAAAAGACGAAAAGCTACGTTTACTATTTTATCGTGCACATTATTTGCGGCCATAGCACAAAGGTAAAGGTAATTTTTGAAAATAGACAAGTCTGTCTATTTGGGTCGGAGCAAAGTGATTTGGCTACGGTGCCTTGATACCTGCGGGTCTCCTATCGGAAGACCCGCAGGGGAAAGGAAAGTTATAGTGTTTTTTCGGTTATAGTAAGAGGCGTGTTTTTACTTACAATCTTAATATCCTGATAGTCCAGCCATATTTGACCGGGACCATCTAACAGAATGCCGTATACTAATGAGCCGGCTTCCTTTGGAACGTCTAAAACTATATGATACTGCTTCCAATCAGTAGTGCCTTTTATTGGACGATTACTCATATTATCAAATCCAAGAGGCTGGGTTTTGGATTCGTCAGCAGGGTCGATTCGCAGCCACAAGCCTGACCACCCGTCCACGTCCTTTGATTTAACCCAGGCCGTGTACATGATCCTTTTTCCCAAGCATTTTTTAGGTATAGTGCTGCTGAGAATAGTTGCAAATGCCTGCGGATGCAGTGCTTTGATAGTTGGGACCAAATGCCCGTTGTGTTTAACAGAAGAATCAAGATAAATAGTGTACTGGCCGATTGGTGCGTGCCCCACGAAATCATTTGGCAGTGCTACTGATGTGTAAGTAGTTTCAGTTTGCGCTAAAACACTCCCTGCTACTGCCATAAAGCCGGCTACTAATGGTAAGATCTTCATGTTTTTAAATTAGGCTTTCCATTAAAGATAATATTCCGGATGAATATATAACAAGAAGTGTTTGTAGATATTTAGCTAATCCAGCTAAATAATTCGAACCATTCGCTCCACTGGTTATTTTTCTTTTTGTACATGGTAAGTGTGCTGCCTGCACCTAAATTGCCATAGTTATGTCCCCAATAGAATATGCAAAAAGAATCGCGGATAAAGATGGGCCGGGAAAAGCTGTAGTAGCCTGAAGAATCATAATGTTTGTAAAAATAACTCCAGTCATTGTTATTCAGGATACTATCAATAAACTGACGGGAGAGGATGCGGGCGTGAGGTATATCCTGCTCATGCCATATAGGGTGCTTCATTTTGCTTAGTTCGTTGTCTATATAGTTTCGTTCCTTTTTAGTCAATACGATGCCGTTCCATTTACCATGTCTCATATAGCCTAGTGAATCATAGTTAAGGCGTCGTTCTATTTGCCAGACTTTAAATGAATCGAGGGCATCGGCACATATAAAAGGCTTTTGAGGATTTACTACCTGAAGTATAAATTGTTTCTCCCGCTCATTAGGCTGAGCAGTGGATATGCTAATCAAAAAAATAAGAAAGAAGATGATAAGTGTATATTTCATAAGCTATAGTAAAGCTACATTAAGCATCAGTGTTATAATGTCAAACTTTGGTCTTAAAAATAGTTAAGAATTATACCCACATAACTGTCCTTAGAATAGATGTATGTACCTTTATCTTGTAATAGAACAGTGAGGTAAACAATGAGAATAGATATATGGTCGGACATAATGTGTCCATTCTGCTATATCGGTAAACGCAGGCTGGAAGCAGCACTGGAAGGCTTTGAACATAAAGATGATGTGCAGCTGGTATGGCATAGCTTTCAGCTGGACCCTACTATACAGGCGCAGAAAGGCAAGAGCCTGTATGAGTACCTGGCGGAAAGAAAAGGTATGACAGTGGAACAGAGCAAGCAGATGCACAGCCAGGTAACACAGATGGCTGCGGATGCAGGGCTTAGCTATAATTTCGACAAGGCAGTAATCGCCAATTCATTTGATGCGCATCGACTGATACAACTTGCGAAAAAGCATGGCTTAGGCGATGCTGCGGAGGAACGTTTGTTTCATGCTTACTTTACAGAAGGCAAAGATATGAGCGACCATGAGGTGCTGGCACAACTGGGAACAGGAATAGGGCTGGATGCGGCGGAAGTAAAAGAGGTACTGGCAAGCGATGCCTATGCACACGCAGTGCGTGCGGAGATAGCAACTGCCGAACAACTGCGCATAAGCGGTGTGCCATTTTTTGTACTGGACAATAAATATGGCGTATCAGGCGCACAGCCCGTGGAGCTCTTCAGCAAGGCGCTGCAACAAGCCTGGGCAGAGCATACGCCCATAACGACTATAAATGATGTGGCAGACGGGGCCACCTGCGAGCCGGGTGGTGAGTGTTAGATGAAGCAAGAGCAAGCATTTAGCTTGCTCTTTTTATGTTTCTTCGTCGTAGTATATCTTATAGTACTTCTTGCCGGTTGCGGGATCGTAGCCTTTTTCTATCAGGTCTTTATCGCCGTGAATGTAAATGTGGAAGTTGCGATCGAGCTTCAGCACACTTTTAAAGACACGGGCCTGCTTCTTGACCGCCTGCAGTGAGATATCGAAATTGTCGGGAATGTCTATATCGTTGGTTTCTGCATAGCTTTCCTGGAAGCGCTGAAAGGAATTGATGATGCCGGGATCTTTGAATACCTGTTGCTCGAACTGGCCTTTGTCAAAGGCATCCTGATCTTTAAAATATTCAACTGATTTATTGAGCAGATCTATCTGGTCGGTCTTAGACAGCTCGTGGTCCTGCGTTACCTGCTTGGTGATGAACTGCTTGGTGAGATTGAGAAATTGATTGGTCTGGTAATACTCATTAGCCTGCGGTATGACACTCAAAAAAGTTTCTTTCCAGAACACTGCTTCCTCGCCGCGATTATTGCTGTCGTATATCAGCACTTCAAAACCTTCTTCTGCGCGTATGGGAAACACAAGACAAGCTTTATCGAACTTAGTGAGCTCTACCCCCTCGCGCATGATGAGCGAGAAATCGCGCTCGGCGACGGAGAGGTCAAGGAAATTGCTTTTTGTTTCTGTTTTGAACAAGCCCAGTGCATCGCAATAAAGGCCATTCAGTAAACAATTCTCGAAGAGGCAGATATACAACTCTCCCGGTTTTATCTTGGGATGAGTGGAGCTTTCGAACAGGTGCTTTGCAATATTTACAGACTGCTCGTGAAAAGTATCTGTTTCGGCCAGTAGCTGCAGGCAGTAGTTATATACTTCATTATAGTCGAGCGAGGCAAGGTGGTGGAAGCGATACTTCTCAGCCTCAGCAGTGAAGCGGGAAAGAAAAGGCTCTTTTATTTTACGTTTGTCTTCCTCGCTTATCTCCAGCGGAGCTTTTGAAGTGATCAGTTCGCCGCCTGTGCCCTTATTGCCCACCACATGCACGGAAACCATTTTTAGCCGGGCGTCTGTTAAGTCCATTATAAATTGATTAAATTATTAAATCCTGTAGAGGCAAAAATATTTATCTGCGCTTATAAAACGATGTATATAAATAAGATAGGTTTTAATTGCTTTATAGATTTAATATGGCTTCGTCAAATGGCTATTGGCGAATTAATATAAAGCCCTTACATTCAATTATTCTTAACCTTAAAAATACCTTCTTATGAAAAAGATTCCTTTGATTTTCCTGTTACTGTTGACTTTTCTGTCTTCCAAAGCACAAACATCAATAAATGTAAATGCTAATATCTACTCGGGATGTAACGTTACTATCAGATTGATGGCATACAATAGTAGTTGTAGTTCATTGGGGATTATTTCCAATCCGTTAACGATCGCTCCAGGCGGATATACGTATACTACAACAAGTCCTATATGGCCCACAACATTACCACCCGGTGCTCAAATAAAGGCAGCTATCGTAACTGACCCTTGCGGTGTTGATCATAGTGTAGGAGATCCATGTACAGGATATGCTGCAACAATTACCATGCTTTGCGGCTCATGTTATGTTAATAAAAGCAACTGTAAATGGTTTGTGGGTGGAGGATCAACTACATTAGTAATAGAACCATAATGGAAATTGCATTTAATTAAACAGAGCCGCCTATTTAGGCGGCTCTGTCATAAATACTAGATGGGAGACAAATGGGGGTCGAACCCACGACCTTCGGAACCACAATCCGACGCTCTAACCAACTGAGCTATTATCTCCGTGATTCCCTTCCGGGGCGACAAAGGTAATGTTTTTTATAAAATATTTCCAAGTCATTATCTGCGTTATGTCATATTCTTAAATGCTTTATCTCTGGATGCGAAAAAATCAGCAATTTTGCAGCCTCAACCAGGACAATATAATATGTCGAAGAAAACAAAGGGACGGGGAGACGGGCTGGTATGGAGCACCAACCAGGACTTCTATAACGACTACGAGGACGACCATAAGGATGCTGATACCCTGCCTAAAGACAAGCAGAAACTGCGGGTGAAGCTGGACAGCAAGCAGCGTGCAGGAAAAATAGTGACCCTGGTGGAGGGTTTTACAGGTAAAGAAGACGACCTGGAAGCACTGGGCAAGGAGCTGAAAACCAAATGCGGCGCCGGCGGCAGCGTGAAGGAGGGCCTGATAATAATACAGGGCGACTATAAAGAAAAAATAATTGCCTGGCTGAAGGGCTGGGGCTATACATTAACCAAAGGATAAACTTATTTTTGCGCATCATTTTTAGCACATGTTACAGGACATACAGATATTGAACGAGAAGGAAACCCGCGCCGGCTTTGGTGACGGTATTGTGGAAGCAGCACGCCGCAACCCGAACGTGGTGGCGCTGACAGCTGACCTGGCAGGCTCCCTGAAGCTGAACCAGTTTATAAAAGAGTTCCCTGAGCGCTTTGTGCAGTGCGGTATAGCTGAAGCTAATATGATAGGTGTGGCTGCCGGTATGACCATAGGCGGTAAAATACCTTATACCACTACGTTTGCTAATTTCTCTACATCGCGCGTGTATGACCAGATACGCCAGTCTGTAGCCTATAGCGATAAGAATGTAAAAATATGCGCATCCCATGCCGGCCTTACACTGGGTGAGGATGGCGCTACCCACCAGGTGCTGGAAGATATAGGCATGATGAAAATGCTGCCCGGCATGACGGTGATAGTGCCCTGCGACTACAACCAGACCAAAGCGGCTACTATGGCCATAGCTGAATATCAAGGCCCGGTGTACCTGCGTTTCGGCCGCCCGAAATGGCCCAACTTTACTGCTGAGGACCAGAAATTTGAAATAGGCAAGGCGCAGGTATTAGCTGAAGGTACAGATGTGAGCATCATAGCCTGCGGCCATCTGGTATGGATAGCTGTGGAAGCTGCCAAGATGCTGGCTGAGCGCGGCATATCGGTAGAGCTGATCAATATGCACACCATAAAGCCACTGGATGAAGCTGCCATCGCACAGCTGCTGAGCTCGGCGACCGCCGATCATCCCCTGGTTCCCCATCTCCGGGAGCTGGTCGTCGAGCGCAGCGCCGGAAACCCGCTCTTCCTGCTCGAGCTCGTCGAAGCGGGC
>JBQCEX010000192.1:0-7576 GCA_051959855.1 Flavipsychrobacter sp.
GTTGATGATAAAACGGCTACCCTCCAGGAACACAATACTGGTACCTGTAAAGGTGACATCATACTTAGTGCTGTCAAAAAGCTGGTTCACTTTAGGGCGGATGCTATCGAGCAGTATAGGCAATTGTTTAGAGCCGATATCTGCCATGTTGACACTGATACGGGCTTTTTGTTTGTTGCTATCTATGAATGAACTGATGAGCTTATTGAAGAGGCTTTTCTTATCGCCCTTTGCACGCAGGTATGGCTGAATGAAAGCAACATCAAATACATTAGGCATCGCATAGCTGCTGCTGTCACCATTATAATAGGCCTGCCTTGCAAACTTGATACCGTCTGTAATGGAAACCGTCTGTCCTATCTGCGGGAAGTGCTTCAGGTATTGCGCCAGGTCATCCATTGCCTGCAGTGTTTCCAGGCGCACAACGCCGTATTTCTTTTTGGTATCTATCATTATTTCCAGTGGCATTACCCCGCGGAAATTCTGCTCGAAGAATTTAAGATCCTGGTAAACTTTGTCTGACTTCGGAAGATCGTCAACTATATGCGCTTCGTTGTGCAGGCGCGTCATGCCCCATACAGAGAACGCACAAATGATTAAGGTAAAAGTATATATCCATACACGATGGCTAAATACCCAATTGGTGATGGCAGTAAGCAACCTATTGATCCAGCCACTGCTCAGGTACTGCGTATGGCGGCCTTTAGGCGGCGGCAGATAGCTAAACAGCGCAGGTATGAAAATGAGCGAAATAAAGAACATGGCAAAAATATTGAGCCCTGCCACCAGGCCAAACTCCTTCAGCAATACGCTCTTTGTAAAGAAGAACACACCAAAGCCTATAGCCGCGGTAAGATTGGTAAAGAGGGTAACGATACCCATCCTGTCCACCATGCGCATAAGGGCCTTGGTCTTGTTGCCATGTTTATGATATTCTGAGTGGTATTTGTTGAGAAAGTAAACGCAGTTAGGTATGCCTATCACCACTATGAGCGGCGGTATGAGCGCCGTGAGCAAAGTGATCTTATAGCCCAGCAATACGATAGTGCCTACAGACCATACCACACCTATACCCACTACCAGCATAGACGCCAGCACCGTCATGAAAGAACGGAAAAACAATGCAAGGATGATGGCGGTAAGCACAAAAGACAGGATGAGAAACATGCGCATTTCAGACTGAACCTTGTTGGCCATCTCAGTACGAATGAGTGGCAGGCCTGAATAATGCATGGTAATATTATGAGCCTTACCAAATGAGTCTGCTGCATTTAGTATGTCGCCTATTACCTGAGAACGGTTTTTGGAATTGAGCACCTGTTTATTGATGCTGATGGCCATCAGGTAGGCATTCGTTTGCGGATTGTAGAGCGAGCCTCTATAAAAGGGAAGGTTGAGAAATGCATTCTTCACGCTATCCACATTAGTAATAGGTGGGTTGCCTGCTATGCGTACTGTTTTAAGCTGATCTGTTACGCTATCCTTTACCAGGTTAATGGCAGTAGGAACGCTTAATACATTTTCTACAGATTTGATATGTTCTATCCTTTTTACCAGGACGGTGTAGTCATTGAAAAAAGGATTAGTGAAAAACTTATCGGTCTGCACACCCAGCACCATGAGGTTGCCATCTTCGCCAAACTGCTTGCGAAAGGCCTGGTAATCTATATACTTCTGGTTATCAGTAGGTACTGCATTAGTAAATTCGTAACTGAGCTCAACCTTCGAAGCGAAGTAGCCCATGACAGCAGTTGCGCCCAATAGAAGAATAAGGAGCAGTATTCGGAACTTTATAATAAAAGCGGCTATGCGATGCCACATGGACAATAGAAAAAGGTGAGGCCAAAAGTACGAAATATAAACGTAGATAATGGGACGACGGCTGATAGCCTCATTATAAGATACTATTTGCTTATAAATACTTCTTCCTGAGGAGGAACATGAATAAGGTCTCTAAAGGCTTGTCCGCATCATACTTCAGTGTCTTACGGTCCTGGTCTACTACGGTTATGATTGTCCAATCTTCATCGCCTGTGGCATGCGTTACTTCAGCAACCTTTTGCCTGTTGAGTGCAAACACCTGTATCAATACAAGATCTGTGTCTATATCTGTTTTCTGATAGCTGCCGATGGATTGCTGATTATAATAAATAAAACCCTCCTTCATAGAAATTGCGCCGGTAAGATTCTGTCGCTCTAAAGAAGTATCAGCCAATTGCTTCTGTGTACTATCGCCGTAGGTAACAGTAGAAAAACCGCGATTGGCCTCTATATACCTATTCACTTCTGCATCATTCACATTACCATCCTGTACCAACTTTTCTTTCACTAACAGCGTAGCCAAAGATTTGATAATGGTAGGACTATTGAGAAAATCGCGTACATCACAATGTGCGCTTGTTTGGGTAAAGGTGAGTGTATAATACTGCACCTGGTCGTGGTTGTGAATATTGGTGCTGTAGTGATATCCTTTCTCCAGCTTGAAGTAAGCTATTTCTTTATGCTGCAAGTCGTCCACCCGATAGTCGGCCTCCCAGGCTATAGCATTCTTTCTTTCAATATAAAATTGCGGCTTTCCCTTCACTTTCACCAAGCCGGTCTCTTTATTGAGGTCGACCAGCGACGCAGCTTTTTGAGTTTGGGCGAATGAAAAGACAGGCAATAAAGCAACGACAGCATAAGCCTTAATAAAATACTTCATCTATAAACAATTAAGCCGGAAAGTGTAACTGCAATTTAAAGCAAGAGGAACTTATCCGCATCATGTAAGAAAGGATAATGTGAGCGGGTGTTTTTTATCAAAGATTTTTGCAGCGTGACCGTATGCACTACCGGCTCGTGCGACTGATGCCAAACCAGCTCGCCCAGGGGGCCGAATACACTGCTATCGCCGCAGTATTTTATATCCTTACCGTCTACACCTACACGGTTTACCCCTACCACATAGCATTGATTTTCTATAGCACGTGCCTGCAGTAAAGTTTTCCAGGCAAGGCAGCGGCGCTCAGGCCAGTTGGCTACATATAGCAACACATCATATTCATCACCCTGATTTCTGGACCATACAGGGAAACGAAGATCGTAACAAACCTGCAGGCATACACGCCAGCCATTTACCTGGGCTATGACCCGTTTTTGCCCGGCGGTATAAAAATTATCTTCTTTAGCAAAAGCAAACAGGTGCCGCTTGTCATACTGGCCAATATGCCCGTCGGGTTGCACCCAAAGCATGCGGTTATAATAATTGCCCTCTTCCTCAATGATAAGGCTGCCTGTTATAATGCAACGGTACTTTGCAGCCATCTCCTTCATCCAGTGTACTGTTTCGCCCGTCATGGGTTCGGCAAGGCGTTCTGCATTCATACTGAAACCTGTACTGAACATCTCCGGCAGGGCTACAATGTGCTTCTTGTCCTTTATTTTACCTATGAGCCTTTCATACTGCTCCAGGTTAGCCCATTTGTTCTCCCATTCAATATCCGGCTGGATAATGGTGATGTTCAATTGTTCAGATGGCATACGTTTGATGTAAGATATTATTTAATACTTTTGAACAATAGTCTATAAAATCTTCTACAAATATCATGAGAAAATTACTATTTCTGCTACTAATGTTAGGCTCTTTTGCAGGTTTTTGCGGAGAGAAAACCATACACCTTTTTGGTAAATGGAAGGAAACCAAACGCATGAAGCCTGACAAAACAGAAATAAAATATACTGATACCATTCGCCTGCAGTTTCTTGTAGGCAACGAGTATGTATATCAAAAGCAAGGTGGCTTTATATATAAAGGTGTATATAAAGTAACCGGCAATGACCTGGACATGGGTGCACGAGGCTATACCATACTGGAACGTAAGCCCAATAAGATGGTGCTGCAGGATGATGGCGGCATCTATACCTTTGAGCCGGACAATACGCCAACTACTGCCGCATCTCAATTGCCGCAGGAAAAGCCGGCGGCACCGGTGACAAGCGTAGATCAGATGGTGGGACACTGGAGCGTATATAAACGCACCAGTGATAAGACCCTGAACCAGGTGGACTATACCCATGTGCTGAAAATGGTAGATATAACAGGAGGTAGCTCTGACGGTAAACTGGGTTACCTGTATGCTACCCGTGATGCTGACAATGCGCCATCGTGGTATGCCACTTCTTACCAGAATCAAACATTGTATTGTGATGGTAAAGACAAACGCGAATTTAAAGTGCTGAAATGCCAGGACAATGAGCTGATAATGGAAGAAAATGGCATCACTTATTTCTTCAAGCGATTTAAATAAGATATTCACTCGATAAAAAACGCCTCGAAATATTCGAGGCGTTTTTTTATTTCAGCTTAAGCACGTAGTAATTGCTGGTGGCTTTATCTCTTGTATTTGGATTGAGAAACTCGGGGGTAAGTTCGCTTACCTTAAATAATTTGCCCTGGTAGGCTATATCATATTTATAGCCTTTCATTTGCAGCTCATTCAGACCGCTATCCATTGTTAATACATAATCAACCTTTGGCAGTACGGTGAGCGGTGTATCGCTTTTCTGTATTACACCATTAGCATAGAAGGGTAATGCATTGATGGGGTCCTTCATGCGGTAGGCGAATACTTTATCGGCGTTTATATTCTGCGTTTTTATATAACGGCCTGCAGTTGCGCCAACCTCATACTTCAGCAAGTTGTAATAAAAGAAATTCGTGAGCAAAATATTTACCAGGAGAATGCCTGCGGCGCTTATCCACAGCAGCTTGCCGGGCAGTTGTTTTTTGAAAGTGATGTATAACCAGATGACTAAGCTAACTGCCCAGATGATAACAGGAGTGACTCCCAAATGAAAAACATAAGTAACAGTGAGTAGCGCACCTATGAAGAGCAGAGCTGCTATGACTGTTTGCACAGGTTTCATTACTGCAAATACTTTCCGGTATCTGCCTTCGAAGAAATCCTTCAGTAGCTTTGCGGTAACAATAGATGCGAGGGGAAATGCAACAAATATATAATGCGGCAACTGGTAGCGCGAAGAACCGAGTGCCAGGTAAGTAAGAATAAAACCTCCTGTACTTATCCATTCCTGCGCAGGATTAAGGCGCAGCTTTTGCCTGAAGAGCTCTATTACATTTATAACCAGGCCAACGAGGAATAATAATATCCAGGGCAGGTAAGACCAGAGCATATTAGATAGAAGAAAGCTCATGTCCACGCTGTTCTGCCAGGGACTTTCGCCGGTGATGCGGCCAAAGCTTTGCGACCAATAGAAGAAACGAAGACCGGAAGTATTGTGCTTACCATCAATCAGCTTTTCGGGGTGCATATCAAACTGCTGATAGAGCCCGATACTCATGGGAATGAGCAGCACAGCAATTACTATTATGGCCAGGATATATTGCGGCTTAAAGAGCTTTCCCCATTCGCGTTTTAGTATCCAGTCGCTGGCAAAACAAAAAACAGGCACCATGAGGGCTATTGGTCCTTTGGTCATCATGCCGAAAGCTATGGCTGCTGCGCTCAGGAGCAACCAATATAGTTTGCGCGTAATATCCCATTCTTTAATAAACCATATAGCGGTAATGACCCAGCTCATAAGAATGGTATCGCAACGGACATCATTAGTCATAAGAAAGAAACCCTGGCAGGGGCCTAATATACGCGCAGCCATGGGTGCCTTTTTTTCATCATATAAACGACGGGTGAGGCGATAAGTGGCATAGAGCGCCAAAAGAGCGAATAGGATAGAGGGTAACTTAAAGCCCAGGTTGTTAGCGCCAAACACCTTCATGCTGGCAGAGCTGACCCAAAACAGAAAAGGCGGTTTATCCAGATAGTCATGGCCACGGTCATATACATGCAGGTAATCACCACTTTTCATCATTTCGCGGCTCATCTCGGCATATTGCGAAGCATCTACATCCATAGTATCAACACGTATGGCAGAGAAATACAATACAGCGAGGACAATAAATACCCAAAAAGGAACTTTTGGCATGTTGGAATTTTTCAGAAGCAAAAATAATTGCAATTTTAACGAATGCTGCATTTAGATTATTATCCTTACGAGCTGGCCTTCCAGTATCCGTTCACTATATCGAAGGGCACTAAGACACATCAGCCAACCCTAGTGGTATCGCTGGGGCTGGGACAGCTGCGTGGCTTTGGTGAGGCACCGGCCATCAGCTACTATAATGTGACAGTAGAAGAGATGGCAGCTAACCTGGAAGCGAAACGAGGCATGATAGAACGCTATGCGCTAACCGATCCACAACGTTTCTGGCATTTTTTGCATCATCTGCTGCCAGGACAAAACTTTTTAATTGCTGCACTTGACATAGCCGGCTGGGACCTTTTTGCACAGTTGAGGCGAATGCCGCTATACCATCTATTAGGACTAAAATGGGAGCATATACCCATAACAGACTATACACTGGGCATGGATAGTGCAGAAGAGATGATAGCCAAAATGGATGCTCACCCCTGGCCGCTGTATAAAATAAAGGTAGGAAGGCCGGACGATATAGATGTGCTGCGCCAGCTGCGGCAGCATAGTAAAGCCACCTTTAGGGTAGATGCCAACGAAGGCTGGAGCTTTGAAGAAGCAAAAGCGATATTGCCGGAACTGCAGCAGCTAGGGGTAACCCTGGTAGAGCAGCCCCTGCCAAAAGAAGCATGGGAAGAAATGAAAGAACTGAAAGCATTATCGCCGCTGCCTTTATTTGCAGATGAAAGCTGCCGGGAAGAAGGGGATGTAAAGAAATGTGCGGAAGCATTTGACGGCATAAATATAAAGCTGACCAAATGCGGCGGCATAACACCTGCCATGCGTATGATAAAGGAAGCAAGAACACTGGGCATGAAAGTGATGATGGGCTCTATGAACGAATGCACAATAGGCTCTGCGGCGATAGCCAATATGCTGCCCCTGCTGGATGAAGTAGATGCAGACGGGCCGCTGCTGCTAAAGGAGGATGTAGCTATAGGATTGAAATATAACCCCGACGGCAGCATACAGCTAAGCGGTGTACCGGGACTAGGTATTCGCTTCACAAAGGAAAAACGCGAGCGGCAAATAGTGTAATCGTTCTATTTTTGATACAGATGCAGATACAGGAGCATATTTCTTTAAAACCATATAATACCTTCGGCATGGATGTGCCAGCCGAATATTTTGTAACGCTGGACAGTGAGGATGCATTAAGAGAGATCAGTGATACTCATGCACAAACCAATGACCTATATGTGCTGGGCGGCGGCAGCAATGTGCTGCTTACCAAGCCCGTGAAAGGTACTGTAGTGCATAACAAGCTGAAGGGAATAAGCATAGAAAAGGAGAATGAAGACCATGTGTGGCTGCGTGTGCAGGCGGGCGAAGTGTGGCATGAATTGGTGATGTATGCCATAAGCAATGGCTGGGCAGGCATAGAAAACCTGGCACTAATACCGGGCTCAGTAGGTGCAGCACCTATGCAAAATATAGGCGCCTACGGCGTAGAGGCAAAAGAAACGATAGATAGCGTAACAGCCTGGCACTGGAAAGACAAAGCATTTGTCAGCTTTAGTAATGAAGAATGTCAATTCGGCTATCG
>JBQCEX010000193.1:0-2242 GCA_051959855.1 Flavipsychrobacter sp.
CCACAAATAGGCATGGTGCTGGGCAGCGGACTAGGCGGACTGATGAACGCTGTGAAAGTGGATGCAGAGATACCATACAGCGAGATACCCTTCTTCCCGACGACTACCGTAAAAGGACATGGCGGCAACCTGGTAACCGGCACGCTGCATGATAGGCCAATAGTGATCATGACGGGACGCTTTCATTATTATGAAGGCTATAGCATGGAACAAGTGACCTTCCCGATAAGGGTGATGAGGGCGCTAGGTGTGCATACACTCATTATATCGAATGCGGCGGGCGGCATGAACCCTGCCTTTAAGATAGGCGACTTTATGATCATAAAAGATCATGTAAACCTATTTCCTGAGCACCCGCTACGCGGGCCCAATGATGAGCGGCTGGGTGTGCGCTTCCCGGATATGAGCGAGCCATATGACACGCAGCTGATACAAAAAGCACAGAAGATAGCCCATGACCAGAGCATAGATATACATACCGGCGTATATGCCGGGCTGCAGGGACCTACCTTTGAAACAAAGGCAGAATATAAAATGCTGCATGTAATAGGCTGCGATGCCGTGGGCATGAGTACCGTGCCGGAGGTGATAGTGGCACTGCATGGCGGTATGCGCGTGTTTGCCGCCAGCGTGATAACCGACGTAGCGCTGACCGACCACCTGGAACGCATAACGCACGAACAGGTACTGGCAGCATCAGAAGCGGCTGCGCCCAGATTTGCAGCCTTTGTGGCGGACCTTGTAGCGGAATTATAAGAGCTACGCAGCATAAGGCTGTTTCAATTAACTTTGCGCAGCTATTTGTCAAAAACCAGCTATTGTTTGAAACTGAGAACCGGCTACCTGTTTTTTTGCCTGACTATTTTTACCTGCCTGCTTTTATGCAGCAATAGCGCCATGGCACAGGTATCGCCCCAACCACTGGGCACCAATATGCCCGGAGGCATACAGCCCAGAGATAGCACAGCCAATAAGAGCAATAACAGCAAATGGAAGGAAGATAATGCGCGCATATTCTTCCACCGATTAAACTCGGATAAAAAGCAAATACCTGACACCTCGCTCCATACCTTCCACCGCAGGCCATTTAGCCAACCCTGGTACCGTGACCTAGGGAACCTGGGCAGCCCGGTGCAGAACCTGCTGTTTACCCCGGAGAACAGGATGGGCCCGACACTTGGATATCATGTATATGATGTGTACCGTTTTGATACAGACAGCCTGAACTACTATAACACTACCCGACCCTACAGCGTGTTTGGCTACCAACTGGGCAGTAAGCTGGAGCAAATGGTGAGCCTGTTCCATACACAGAACATAAAACCGAACTGGAACTTCGCGGTGGAATACCGCAAGGTGAATTCGCCCGGCTTTTATAAGCTACAGCGCACCATACATGATAATGCGAGCCTGACCACTAACTATAAAAGCAAAAACTTGCACTATGAGCTTTATGGAGCTGTAGTGTACAATAAGTTTCAGCAGGACGAGAACGGTGGTATACTGAATGATTCGGAACTGCTAAGCAGTCAATATACAGATAGAAGAACAGTGGACGTGGCCTTTCAGAATGATGCGTACAGCATAACCCGTTCATCTGTCACCAATATGCAGCGCGACTTTGGTATGTTGCTCCAACACAGATACTCGTGGGGAAGTGTAGATACTACCTATAACAGCGATTCGACACAATATAATACTCAATTGGTGCCGCGCTTCAGCATAACGCATAGAATGCAATTAGGCTCGGAAAAACATGTTTTTAAGGATATATTACCTGATTCGCTGAGATATACCAGCCTATTTCAACATGGATTTAACAGCAGTTTTAGCGGGGGCTTTGCCACAGATTCGGTATTCTCTCAGCAGACCTGGTTTTGGGTGGATAACAGGTTATTGCTGAACGGATTCGTGGGGCCGAAGGGCAAACAACTGGAATTTGATGCAGGTGTGGGTAACAGGATAGACCAGTTTAAAACCAACTACATCGCTGGTACTTCGAGCAACAACATCCTGAGCAACTATATAGTGGGTGACATAAAGAAAGAAGCATTGAAACCGGGTGAATGGTTCTACAATGCAAGCGGCCAGCTATATGTGACGGGGGATGCAGCAGGAGATTTTGTAATAGATGTGAATGCCGGGAAAGACCTGAATAAGAACCTGGGAAGTATCAGTGCGGGCTTCAGACAACAGCTAAATAGCGCGCCCTATAGTTATACATTCTTTGCTACCCAGTATG
>JBQCEX010000194.1:0-3226 GCA_051959855.1 Flavipsychrobacter sp.
AAGGGAAAGTGCTGAATACGTGGTTTGCATCAGGCCATGCTGCGCTGAAGAAACGGGTAGTACCATAAGAAATAAGGAAGGCACCAAAAGTGAAGGCATCTGATAACAGGAAGAACCACATCATCATTTTACCATAGCTCACATTGAAAGGCGAGCGTCCACCGCCCCAATATTTTGGTTCAGGTGCTGTAGTAGCTGTAGCTTGTGACATAGATTAATTTAAAAGTTACTATTGTGAATTCGGCTGCGAATTTCGAAACAATTTTATTGATTTACCAGAAAGAACACAAATAAATATATCCACAATACATCGACGAAATGCCAGTATGTTGCAACAACCTCAAGACCAGTAGTATTGTAAACCTTCACATTCTTTCTAAAGGCGCGGAAAAATACAATTAATAAAGCAATAATTCCACCCAGGACGTGTAATAAGTGCGCTCCCACTATAATAAAGAGGAAAGATGCACTAGGATTACCGTTTATCTTAATATTCTGCGCATATAACTGACTGAAACCTACCCACTGGCAAATACCAAATGTAATACCCAACAAAAGCGTAAGTGTAATGAGCCTACGGAACAGCGGCATAGCCCTGCGCCTGAAGGCACGAATACCTAAAGTGAATGAAACGCTGCTGATAACTATAGCAACCGTCGACACCCAAAAAATGGAAGGCAGCTTAAACCTCAACCAGTTATCCTGCGCCTCACGTACGAGGTAGGCACTGGTGAAACCGGCAAACATCATTACAATGCTGCCCATCGCCACCCACATTGCAAACTTGTGCGGGTGCAATTTTTTTCTCTGAGCAGTTTTTTGAATTGTTGTTTCCATTTTTTCCAATTTTACATCTTATCAAACAATAAAGCCAGCAACACTATTGGCAAATAAATAAACGATGAGAACATGACACGCTTTGCAGACTTAAAGTCATTTCTCATATAAAACACAAATGAGGCCGCGAAATATAAAACACCGCAAGCCATACATACCCACATGCCTATATTACCTGTGAGGCCTATGACACGCGGTATAACCGCCATAGGAATAAGTACGAGGCTATAGAACATGCACTGCAAGCCAGTGAAACGTGTTTTGCCTTCTTTAGACGGCAGCATACGGATGCCTGCCTTAGCATAATCATCAAAACCTACCCATGCAATGGCCCAGAAATGCGGGAACTGCCAGAAGAACTGGATAAGGAATAATACCCAGCCACCTACTCCGGCAAGGCTGCCTGTAGCTGCCACCCAGCCAATGAGCGGAGGCAATGCACCCGGTATTGCGCCGATAAGCACAGCTATAGGGTGAACTTTCTTCATTGGTGTATAGGCAAATGCATATAGCAATAAAGAAATAAGACTTAACAGACCGGCAAGCGGATTGAAGAAATAAGCTAATAATGAAACACCTGTAGCACCGCAGACAATGGCAAAAATCCATGCCTCTACATGACTCATACGGCCGTCAGGCATCGGGCGATTCATAGTGCGCCTCATGAAGGCATCGCTGTGGCGTTCAATAATTTGATTGATAGTATTGGCGCCGCCTGTAACTAAAAGACCACCTAAAAACAGGATAATTACTTCTTTCCAGGAAAAAGTGACACCGGGAGCCATAAGATAGCCAACCACACTGGAAAAAACGACCATGATGCTGAGATTAGGCTTCAGGAGCTGAGCATAATCTTTAATACGCGCCAGTAGCAGCATGTGCCATTTTGATTTGATCGACTCTTCGCGCAACATTTATCTTAAAGAATAGGAAATAAGAAAGTGCGGCAAAGGTAATACTATTTATCATTTTAGGGTGACAGATTTTATAGCTTTTTAAATAAAATATGTAACACCGATGTTATATTAAGGTTATCAGTGGGTTACGGATTTTGACGACAATTGATAAATACTGCTGCATCTGATGCTTATGGCTGTTTTCTGTTGAATAGTTTTTCATGATAGGTATGATGTTGGTTATTGTATTGCTGAGGTTTTGCGTTTGTTGCTAATCAGAAGGGCCTTATGCCCCATTTCCGATAAAAAATGATTGTGGGGCATTGTAATTTGCTGTTGTTGGGCTGCAAGCGGCTGTCAGCAAGCCGCTTGCGTGAAAATATGCAAGTGTGCCTATGCCCCATTTGTACCCCATTTGTACCTCAAAAGGTTACAAAAGCTCCCATAAAGTTCCCTTCCCGTTTTTCATTACTCTACGGCCATGTTTTAACTGGCTATGGCCTTTTGCAATATCGCATTTTTAACATGCGATTTCCAAATATTCATATCCACATTCTTCGAATTAAAAATGAAAAAGTAAAAATTAAAAAGCAGATGAGCAGGTGATGCAGATTGGCTTTAGTGCCTTGATACCGAGAAATTATAATATCTGAATCAGAATTTTCATGATTTGTGAATGAACAGGATAATAGATTGCTTTATGTTTATCCTATTGTTAATCCCCTACCTTATGTTTGCCTCGCCAATCAGGAGATTGGCTGCCACTGGGACGTAGTTGTAAACTACGCCTAACAGGGGGTTCAAAAGCAAACAAAACTATTTTTTTACAATAACACATGTTCCCCACAGCTGACACAGTTAAAATGGTGCTTGAAACAAAGATTTTCAAAAATCATTTACCGTCAGGGTAACGGCATTAATCTATGATTATTAGTAGGTTAATTATTATGCAAAACTACTTGCCAAAAGTTCGTCCCCTTCATTAATTCACCTGAAAAAAGGCGGTTTTCAAAATAATCATTCAAGGTAATTACGTCAAGTTTATTATGCTTTGAATGCCTTATCTTTTTCTTGCGGGCCACTGAAACCTTATGCTTATCAAATTCATTATTAATCGAATGATATTTGAACCATACAATAGGCTGAAAAGTCGTATCTTTTTTAACGCAAGGGGCTATGCCCACAATTCGTACAAATATCTTAGCTTTTGAGTAACTTAATTCCCAGAACTCAAAAAGCATGTAATTTTTAATAGCGTTCCTTTCCTTCGAGATATATGCTATAGCCTTACTATTATCAATTGTAGCTGTATCTAAAGTATCAGCATACGCAGTGATTTTTCCTGTACTTAAAAGATTGATCAGCAAATCAGTAATTGTCGTGTTGCTGTCTATTGAGGTTAATACAGTATTGTTTTTTTCTGAAAGATCTAATATGCGCACAACACTATGCGATTCGTCATAATTTTCAGCAACGGGCGTTTTCCAACTGTT
>JBQCEX010000195.1:0-2250 GCA_051959855.1 Flavipsychrobacter sp.
TGCATCGCATGCCTGTATTAAAAATGAACAATTTAAATCTGTAAATATGATACAGTATCTGCTAAACAATACCGCTATCTGGCTGCTAAGCCTGCTGATCTTTGATCTGTTCCTGCGTAGGGAAGCTTATCACGCATATAATAGGTTGTACCTGGTTGGAACGTTATTGCTGGGCATTTTTCTACCATTATTGCGATGGCAGGATAGCGCTGTTATATATGGACAGGGGCTAAGCACTACAATGCAAAATGTGCTGCGCGTAAAAGAAACTATCGGTAGCGGTACAGCCATGCAGCACAGCAATATTAACTGGCAAGTGTATGTCACCTATATATACCTGGCCGGTGTAGCAGGCAGCATTTTATTATTTGTTGTTGAATTATTGAAGATAGTGACGCTTTATAATAAGGGCAGCATCAGCAAAGAAGGTGCATGGACTATCATAGAAACTGGCAAGAAACATTCGCCTTTTTCTATTTTTAACTATGCTTTCGTAAGCAATAAGGAAACGTATACTGCTGAACAATGGAAAATAATACTAACTCATGAGCAACTTCATAGTATGGCTTTCCATTTCGTGGACCTGTTGCTGATACAAATAGTACGCATTGTCTTTTGGTTCAATCCGCTAGTTTATTTATATCAGCGCCGCCTACTATTAGTGCATGAGTACCAGGCTGATAAAGTAAGTGCTCTAGTGCCAAAACAATATGGTGAGTTTTTGATAGAACAGGCATTACTGCAAAAGGCACCGGCTATAGCCCACTCATTTAATTATTCACCCTTAAGATCCCGATTGCTTATGCTTACAAAAAAATCAACAGCATTTGCAAAAAGTAAATTGCTGCTTATACTGCCGCTGGTTTTGGCATGTCTGCTATTGTTTACTGAAAATAGCTTTTCTGCGAAATTTAGCCGGGATGGGAATATTGTAAAATATCGAGATAATGTTATTGAGTTATCGCCACCCTCAGTGCCTGATACCGTTGTGATAATGGACCCTACTACTGGTCAACAACGAACAGTAGTAGCAAGAAAAAGCCCAATACCAATAAAGCTAAATGGTAGAAAAATATACAAATCAGATGATATGGATGTTATGAATACAATGGGCGGCCCTGCGACCAATATATCCCCTTTTAGTCGTGACGGTGTAAAAGAATATTTGCTGAGCAACCTTAGCAGCGAACTATCAAAGCTGGAAGACGGCTATTATATGCTGAATGTAAACAATGTAGTCATAAATGAAGATGGTGCCATAGTATATTATGAATACTCAGGTCTAAAAGGCACTTCTAATTCGTATCCGCCTAAGCCGCATGCCGAAGTGGATTCAGCCACATCGGATGCTATCGGCAGACGAGTAGGCACTCTACTGGATAATGCACCGAAACATGATCCGGCGTATTACAAAGGCAATGCAGTACCCTTTCTTGTCACTGGTGTAGTTTTCTTAAACCCCTTCCAGATAAAGAACCATAAGCTCGTAAGTATCTGACATGCGCCATTCAGCCAGCCCCTATATCCTGATTCTATTAATCTAAAAAATACCCATTATGATACAGTACCTGCTGAATACTACTGCTATATGGCTGCTAAGCCTGTTGCTCTACGAGCTTCTTCTGAAAAAAGAAACTTTTCATAGCTACAACCGTTTCTATCTTGTTAGCACGTTGCTGCTAGGCATACTTCTACCCTTATGGCAATGGCCAGATAATACGGTCATATCAGGGCATGGTATAATCAGTAAACCAATAAGCAGTACGCTTCATGTTAAAGAGCAAATAAGTACAGGTATTACATCACAATCCAGCTCAATAGACTGGAGCCTTTATGTTACCTATTTGTATGTAGTCGGCGTTATTGTAAGCCTCCTGTTACTTACGGTAGCAGTTGTGAAGCTGGGCATGCTGTACCGTGGAGGAAAGAAGACAAAGGATGGCGCCTGGACAGTAATAGAAACAGGCAAACGTCATACTCCTTTCTCTATTTTCAATTTTGTATTTATTGAAAGCAAGACACAGTATACAACTGAGCAATGGAAAATAATACTTACCCACGAGCAACTGCATAGCATGGCATTTCATTTTGCCGATATGCTGCTGGTGCAGCTTACGCGCATAGCATTCTGGTTTCATCCGCTAGTATATATCTACCAAAAAAAATTGTCCCTGGTACATGAATACCAGGCCGATAATGCAAGCGCCGGAAAAGTAAAGCAGTATGGACCATTTCTTCTAGAACAATCGA
>JBQCEX010000196.1:0-4588 GCA_051959855.1 Flavipsychrobacter sp.
TGCTCATCATTGATCCAGCCATTGCGATATGCGATCTCCTCTATACAACCTATTTTAAGGCCTTGGCGTTTTTCAATCACCTCAATAAATTGTCCTGCCTGTATCAATGAATCAAAGGTGCCCGTATCCAGCCATGCGGTACCACGATCCAATACCCCTACCTCCAGCTTACCCTTTTCAAGGTATGTTTTATTGATATCCGTAATTTCCAGTTCGCCACGCGGGGATGGTTTAATCGCTTTGGCTATAGCCACTACCTCATTGTCATAGAAATAAAGGCCGGGTACCGCAAAATTCGATTTAGGATTTTTAGGCTTTTCTTCTATGCTAAGTACCTTATGATTTTTATCAAACTCAACTACGCCATAACGCTCAGGGTCATGTACCTGGTATGCGAAAACAACCGCACCGTCGGGATTAACCTTTTTTTGCAACAAGGTGCCCATACCCGAGCCATGGAATATATTATCACCTAACACCAATGCAACAGGATCATTGCCAATAAATTCTGCACCCAATATAAAAGCCTGGGCAAGACCTTCCGGGCGGGGTTGAACTACATATTCAAATTGGCAGCCCACCTGGCTGCCATCGCCTAAAAGTTTTTTGAATGCAGGCTGATCTTCAGGAGTGGTAATGATAAGTATCTCCTTTATGCCCGCCAACATCAATGTAGATAGCGGATAATAGATCATTGGCTTATCATACACAGGCATAAGCTGTTTACTAACAGCAATGGTAAGTGGATAGAGGCGGGTTCCTGAACCTCCGGCTAATATTATACCTTTCATGGCTTTGTTAAGACTGTGTTGAGTACTGATTTTCGTAATATTTTTGATACGCACCCGAGGTAATGTCATTCAGCCATTCCTGGTTTTCAAGATACCAGTCTATGGTTTTTGACAAACCTTCTTCAAAGGTGACTGAAGGATACCAGCCTAATTCTTTATTGATCTTATTGGCATCAATTGCATAGCGGCGATCGTGGCCTGGGCGGTCCTTTATGTAAGTAATAAGTTTTGCAGAGGTACCAGGTTCGCGACCAAGTTTTTCATCCATTTTGGTGCACAGCAGTTTTACCAGCTCAATATTCTGCCACTCATTAAAACCGCCAATATTGTAGGTTTCAGCATTTTTACCTTCATGATATACCAGGTCTATAGCTCTTGCATGGTCTATTACAAACAGCCAGTCGCGGGTATACTTACCATCGCCATAAACCGGCAATGGTTTGCCGTTGCAGATATTATTTATAAATAAAGGGATCAGCTTTTCAGGGAATTGGTTAGGCCCATAGTTGTTGGAGCAATTGGTAATAACAAAAGGTAAGCCATAAGTATTGCCGTAAGCTCTTACCAAATGATCCGACGAAGCTTTGGACGCAGAATAGGGTGACTGTGGATCATATGGCGTAGTTTCCAGGAAGAAACCCTCTGCACCTAATGAACCATACACTTCATCAGTTGATACGTGGTAAAAGCGCTTGCCTTCGTAATTGCCTTTCCATGTTTCACGGGCTGCATTCAGTAGGTTAGCAGTTCCCATTACATTGGTTCGAATAAAAGCATTTGGATCAGTAATAGAACGGTCCACATGACTTTCTGCTGCCAGGTGTATGACGCCATCAAATTGTTGCTGTACAAATAATTCGCTTATTGCATCTGCATCTGTAATGTCTGCCTTTACAAATGTGTAGTTGGGGTAATCCTCAATATCTTTCAGATTTTCAAGGTTACCGGCATAGGTTAATTTGTCGAGATTGACGATAGTATAATCAGGATATTTCTGAACAAACAACCGAACTACATGAGAACCAATAAAACCGGCGCCACCGGTAATGAGCAACTTTTTTTGCATGCGCTAAATTACTTTATATTATTAAAAGGGTAAATTTTATTAAATGAAAAAGAGCTTCACAATGTATATTGTAAAGCTCTGCCCATTAAAATATTCTAAACAAGTTTAAAGGTTTCAATAAACTTGGTTGTAAAGTTACCCTGTCTGAAATCTTCATTTCTCATGAGTTGCAGGTGGAACGGAATAGTAGTTTTCACACCTTCTATCACATATTCACTTAGTGCACGCTCCATAGTATTTATTGCTTCTTCACGTGTTTGTGCTACGGTGATGATCTTAGCGATCATAGAATCATAGAATGGCGGAATAACATAGCCGGCATAGATATGAGAATCTACGCGTACGCCATGACCGCCGGGCGTATGCAATACAGTGATCTTACCAGGACTTGGACGGAAATCATTATAAGGATCTTCAGCGTTTATACGACATTCTATTGCATGCATCGTAGGTTCATAATTACGGCCGCTGATAGGCACACCTGCTGCTATCTTTATTTGTTCCTTTACAAGGTCAAAATTGATCACCTCTTCCGTCACGCCGTGCTCTACCTGTATGCGGGTATTCATTTCCATAAAGTAGAAGTTGCGGTGCTTATCAACCAGGAACTCTATGGTACCCACGCTTTCATAATTAATAGCTGATGCCGCTTTTATAGCTGCTTCACCCATACGTTGGCGCAGCTCAGGAGTCATGAATGGAGAAGGAGATTCTTCTACCAGCTTCTGGTGACGGCGCTGTATAGAGCAGTCGCGTTCGCTAAGGTGACAAACGGTGCCAAATTGGTCGCCTGCTACCTGTATTTCTATATGGCGCGGTTCCTCTACGAACTTCTCCATGTAAATGCCATCATTTTTAAATGCAGCGCCTGCTTCAGCCTTTGCCGTATCATATGCTTTTTCCAACTCACTTTCTTCCCATACTACGCGCATACCTTTACCGCCGCCGCCTGCTGTGGCTTTCAGTATTATAGGGTAGCCCATATCCTTTGCAAGGCGTTTGGCTTCTTCTACGCTCTGCAATAAGCCTTCCGAACCGGGAATAACAGGCACGCCCGCCTTTATCATTGTTTCCTTGGCGGTCATTTTATCGCCCATCGCCCTGATCATTTCAGGGGTTGGGCCAATAAATTTGATATTATACTGGGCACATATTTCAGAAAAATTAGCATTTTCAGCCAGGAAGCCATAGCCCGGATGTATAGCATCTGCATTGGTTATTTCAGCAGCAGCCATAATATGCGGAATGTTCAGATATGAATCTACGCTTTGCGCCTTACCTATACATACCGCTTCATCGGCAAATCGGATATGCAAGCTGTCTTTGTCAGCAGTGGAATAAACGGCTACAGTTTTAATACCCATTTCACGACAAGTGCGAATGATACGCAATGCTATTTCCCCACGATTGGCTATTAGTATTTTTTTAAACACGATACTTAATTAAAAATGAATAATTACAATGTAAAAAGAAAGCAAAATGCGATGGAGCATTAATACCTCATCACATTTTGCTGTTTACATTTTATATTTAAGCAGGTTCTACCAGGAATAAAGGTTGGTCATATTCAACCGGCGAAGCATCATCAACCAGCACTTTAACAATTTTGCCGCTTACTTCACTTTCTATTTCGTTGAATAGCTTCATAGCTTCTATAATACATAGTACATCACCTTGCTTTATATCATCACCAACATTTACAAACGATGGTTTATCTGGTGCTGAGCTACGGTAGAATGTACCTATCATAGGAGATTTCACCGTTACCAGCTTGTCATTTGCAGGTGTTGCTGCTGGCTGTGCAGCAGGTGCAGATGGCTGCGGGGCTGCTATTTGTGGTGCAGCTACCGGCTGCTGCATTACAGGCATTGCCTGGGGAATAGCGGGTACTGTTACATACTGCATCTCACCGGCACTGTTCTCCTGTTTAATAGTTATCTTGAAATCACCATCTTCAATGCTTAGCTCACTAATGTTAGATTTATTGATCGCTTTGATCAATTCCTGAATTTGTTTGAACTCCATCTGGAAGTTTTTAAAGTAAGGTGATTAAATTTATTTATTCTTTTACGCGCTCTACATAAGCACCTGTACGACTGTCAACTTTTATAAGTTCATCTGTGTCTACGAACAGGGGCACCATTACGGTTGCTCCGGTTTCTACAGTGGCTGCTTTTAATGCGCGTGTAGCGGTATCACCCTTCAAACCAGGTTCAGAATAAGTGATGCGTAAATTTACGCTTGGCGGCAATTCCACGCTCATAGGCGTTTCTGTTTCAGTATTCACGATTACGAAACATTCCTGCCCATCTTTATACAATTGGGGATTATCGATCATTGACTCAGGCATCACTATCTGCTCAAAAGAGTTCGTGTCCATCAGGTTGAACCCACTTTCGTCCTTATAAAGAAATTGATAAGGGCGACGCTCAACACGTACAGGGAAAATGTTATCGCCTGAGTTCCATGTGTGTTCAATAGAGCGGGTATTATCTACACCTTTTAGTTTAGCCCATACTTTAGCTGCCGCACGAGCTGTTTTGTTCTGTCCAAATTCTACTACGGAATAAAGGCTGCCATCTAACTTGATGATCATGCCCATTCTTATATCTGCTGTTGTAGCCATGAAATGTGTTTGTTGGGACTGCAAAAGTAATTATAAAAGCCAATAAGAGAAATATGAAAAATGACTATTTTTCCCCATAATCGGCCGAAAAATGACAAAAATTCA
>JBQCEX010000197.1:0-9464 GCA_051959855.1 Flavipsychrobacter sp.
TACCTATACATCATCTATGTTCATATCATTACCATAGTTAGAGAAGGCTTTGAAAATAATGTAGTTAACACTGCCGCTGAAAGATGAAGGAATAATAAAGGTATATTGATACCAGCCCGGCGAGCTCACCACTGGCGACAAACCAATAGCCCTGTTCGCACTTCCCAATCGCGTAGCTCCTGAAGAGGTAGTACTCGTATTCACATATACCGTTACAGAATCATGGTAAAGGCCGCCACTGCTATCACGGTACATCCAGAATGATACCTGGTTATAACCTACGCTATAGGTCGAAAAGTCAAGCACAGGGCTGGTTAGCTCTGCAGTACCGCCATTCCCTATACCATGACTATTATAAAAAGCATATCCGCTGCCGCTGTGTGTGGGTGCCGCAGGTATACCTGTACCCCCTGCTTCCTGGTACCAGGCACAGCCGTAGGATGAGTGGCAGCCACCCGGCGGTGATGTATAAGTGCTGTTCAGCCAACCGGTAGGCAGGCCGCTGCCGTCAAAGCTTTCTGTCAGTATCACTTGTGCCTGGGCCTTTCCGGCAGCCAGCGCACACATCAATAGGGTTATACTATATGTAAAAAGACGTTTCATTCTGTTACTTTCTCTGGTTTGTTCGGTGTAAATCTTTCTCTGCAACAGGGCATAGATATGCCAAATTACCGAAAAATTAGGCACACACGCTCATGCGTCCGGCAAGGGGCTTATTTTTAGTTTATCGGGCTAAGACACCTATAGCCCTGGGATAATTGCCTGCAAGTGTAGAAAAGATAACCAGGCTCATTGTTAGCATCAGGATAAGATTCATATGTAGGTTATTAAGCGTGAAAGATGAAATAATAGTTATGTCTTTCCTATCGACACATTTTTGTTACCATTTGGTTGGGTTATCGCTACATTTTACCATTATTTTCCGCTACATTTACGGCCAAATTTCTATTTTATGCAGTTTCCTGAAACACTCAAATACACCAAAGATCACGAATGGATCAAGATTGAAGGCAATACAGCTACCATAGGCATTACCGATTTTGCACAGCACGAGCTGGGCGATATCGTATTTGTTGATATCAACGCTAAAGGCAAGGCACTGAGCGCGCACGAAATATTCGGTACTGTTGAGGCTGTAAAAACTGTTTCAGACCTTTACCTGCCTGTTAGCGGTACTATTACCGAGATCAATCCTGAGCTGGAAGGAAATCCTGAATATGTAAATTCTGACCCATACGGTAAAGGCTGGATGGTAAAAATGACTATTGACAACGCTGATGCTGCAAACGACCTGATGGACGTAACTGCCTACAAGCAGTTGATTGGCGAATAATGTATCGCATTTTCTTACATAACTCTCCTTATAAAAACAGAGCAAGGTTCCTGGCTACGCTATGGACCTTGCTCATTTTCATTTTATGCCTCATGCCCGGTAACGACCTGCCTGAGGTAAGCGTTCCGTTCATTGATAAGTGGACACATTTCGCGCTCTTCGGCGGCTTTGCCTTCCTTTGGCTCTGCGGCTTCCCTAAGCGCAGGTTCAGCCACCTGGCCATTATCTTCATCATTACCATCGCCCTTGGCTGGCTTATCGAATGCCTGCAGGGCTACTTCCCATCCCTGGGCCGCGACAAAGACATTATGGATGCCATAGCCGACGGCATAGGCGGCGTGCTGGGCATACTGCTATTTGCAATGCTGTCATCCATCGCCCAAAAAAAGTACAGGCCCAGTACCTTCAATTGATTGCCCCAAAACACTTGACATCACATTGCCGCATTCATCACATTGTCGCATTAATCCTTATTTTGCATTCCAAACAGTATTTTGAATGATTTACCGCAGTAAAGCCCCTTTGCGCATAGGCCTGGCAGGTGGTGGCACAGACGTAAGCCCCTATTGCGACCTCTATGGCGGCACCGTGCTCAATGCTACTATATCCCTCTATGCCTATGCTTCTATCGAGCCTTTGGATGAACCCACTGTTATCATAGAGGCTGTTGATCGCAAAGAAAAGGTAAGCTACCCATTGGCTGCTGCTGTACCTATAGACGGCAAGCTCGATCTCGCATCAGGTGTGTACAACCGCATTGTGCGCGACTACGGTAATGTTCCCTCCGGCTTTAAAATCACTACGTTTGTCGATGCTCCGGCAGGTTCCGGCCTCGGCACTTCTTCTACGCTTACGGTTGCTATACTGGGTGCCTTTGCCGAATGGCTGAAGCTACCACTTGGTGAATACGATATTGCCCACATGGCCTACCAGGTGGAGCGCATAGAGCTCGCTATGGCGGGGGGCAAACAGGACCAGTATGCCGCTACTTTCGGCGGCGTCAACCTTATGGAGTTCTACGGCAACGATACTGTTATTGTAAATCCCTTACGCATCAAAGACCGTTATCTGTTTGAATTAGGCAATAACTTATTGCTCTACTTCACTGCCACCAGCCGTCTTTCTTCTACCATCATTGAGGCACAAAGCAAGAACGTCACTGAAAAAAATCAAACCTCCATAGAGGCCATGCACCAGCTAAAGGAGCAGGCCCGCATGATGAAGGAGGCACTGCTGAAAGGTAAGATACACGACATAGGTGCTATTCTCGATTATGGCTTCCGCTACAAAAAGCAAATGGCACAGGGCATCTCCAATCCTTTAATGGATGATATATATGAAACCGCCCTGAAGGCCGGTGCTACAGGCGGCAAGATAACGGGCGCAGGCGGCGGTGGCTTCATGATGTTCTACTGCCCCGGCAATACTAATTATAGTGTGAAGGAGGCCCTTAGCAAATTTGGTGGCAGCTTCCGCGAATACCAGTTCACCGAAGGCGGACTCTCCACCTGGAGCATTTAAGGGTTTTTAATTTTTACTTTTGAATTTTTACTTTTCATGGAATGCATCGTACTCGCAGGCGGATTAGGCACCAGGCTTCGCAGCAGCATTGGCGATTTCCCCAAGTGCATGGCCCCTGTCAATGATCGTCCTTTTCTGCACTATATTTTCGATTATCTCCAGCGCCAGGGCTGTACCAATGTCATTCTTTCCCTTGGCTACAGGCATGAGGTAGTTACCAACTGGCTGCTGGAGCAGCAACCTTCTTTTCATGTAACATATGTTATAGAGCAGGAGCCCCTGGGCACAGGCGGCGGCATACAGCTGGCCATAAAGGAAGCTGTAAATGAAAACGTAACCGTACTAAACGGTGATACTTTCTTCGATGTGCCGCTGAATGAGCTTTGCGATTTTCACGCAAAGCATAAGGCTGCCACCACCCTCGCACTGAAAGAAATGCAGCATTTTGACCGCTACGGTATTGTGCATACAGGTGCTGATAACTGCATTACTTCTTTCGAAGAAAAGAAGCAGCGCGATAAAGGCCTCATCAACGGCGGCATTTATGTCATCAATAAGCAGTCATTCCTCAGCCGGAATTTGCCTGAAAAATTTTCTTTCGAGAAAGATTACCTCGAGGCATTCGTGCACGAACAACAATTCTACGGCTACACCAGTGATGCTTATTTTATAGACATCGGCATACCGGAAGATTATATAAAAACACAGGACGATTTTAAATCACTGTTCAGATGAAAATAGCGATACTGGGCTCTGCGCATCCCCTTCGTGGCGGACTCGCTGCCTTCAACGAAAGACTGGCGGAAGAACTGCAGCACATGGGGCATGAGGTCACTATCTATTCCTTCTCCCTGCAGTACCCTTCTTTCCTCTTTCCCGGCAAGACCCAGTACACGGATGAGCCCGCACCTGCAGGCATCCGCATTCGCACTATTGTTAATTCTATCAATCCGCTCAACTGGTTCAAGGTGGCCGCAGAAATGCGTAGGGCCAATCTTGATCTTATCATTGTCAAATACTGGTTGCCTTTCATGGGCCCTGCATTTGGTACCATACTGCGCCGTGCAAAGACTAAGAAAACAAAGGTGCTCTGCATTGTGGACAATATCATTCCGCACGAAAAACGCCCCGGCGATAAGGAGTTTACCAAGTACTTCATTAAGCCGGTCAATGCATTCATTACCATGAGCAAAGATGTGCTGAAGGATGTGCATACTTTTACCAGCAAGCCTGCACGCTTTTCCCCGCACCCTATTTATGATAGTTATGGCGCAGCAGTAAGCAAGCAGGAGGCCTGTCAAAAACTAAAGCTGGATAGCAGTAAGACATACCTGCTTTTCTTTGGTTTCATTCGCAAGTACAAGGGCCTTGACCTGCTGCTGGAGGCAATGGCTGACCAGCGCATCAGACAGGCAGGAATAGAGCTAATAGTGGCAGGCGAACATTATGATGATGCATCTGTTTATGACCAGATCATTGCGCAGCACCGGTTGCAAAGCACGGTACACCTGTTCACAGATTTCATACCCAATAGCGAAGTGCGCTACTACTTCAGCGCTGCCGACCTGGTAGTGCAGCCCTACAAGCACGCCACCCAAAGCGGCATTACGCAGATAGCTTATAGCTTTGAAAAACCAATGGTAGTTACCAATGTAGGCGGCCTGGCAGAAGTAGTGCCCGATGGCCAGGTAGGCTTCGTAGCAGAGCCCAACCCTACTGACATAGCCACTGCCATCCTAAAATTCTTCCAACCCAACAGCATCCCCAACCTGCACGAACACATCCTGCACGAAAAAAATAAATACAGCTGGCAAACCTTCGTAAAGGCTATGATGGAGACTGTGGGGTTATGATCTTGTACTTACAATAAGTTTCTTGACGTCATCAATATTATAGCTACGTTCATCATTTTCACGAAACTTTTCAAGAATATGATCCAAGTAAACTAACAAGTTATGTGAGTTAGTATACGATTTGCTTAATCTCTTTTCTGATGATATTAGAAATTGCTCAACTTTTAGAAGATGCGCTTCATTTTTTAAAGCTAAACTATTGATATAATCCAAAACCAAAGATCCCGCTAATAGATAATGGGGTATATTATCGTCATATTCCAATGCTGTATGTATAACTTGCTTCAGCCTTTCCAAAGCAAAATCTACATCAACATTTGAAATACCATTTGCACTCATTTTATCAAAAGGAGAACGATTATTATTTTGTAGATAATTGATTATGTAATTAAAGGCTTCGCTATTACCTATAGCAATTAGTAGATTAGCTAATTCAATTTTACTTTCTTCATTAATGGTAACGGCATTAAAAAAGCTCAATAGTTTTTTCTCAACATTTAATTTATAATCTTCCCTTAAAACGATGGCTAAAGAAAATAGAAACTCTTCATCTGAATATTCTAACTTTTCAAAAATTGGTATTAAATGACTTTTTTCTCCACCTAATTCCAAATATATTTTCATAGCTGCACTTCTATCATATTTTTCAACTTTTTCATCCACTAAAAGATTTAAAATAATCGGTGCAGCTTCCCTTATTTTGAGGGTTTTACACATTCCAATATGGTTACCTAAAATATTATAGTCAGATATTCCATTCTTTAAATGTTCTAAAATAGCTCCCGACAATAAGGTAGGCTCTACGTTATCAAGCAATATTTGGGATAAAACAATTTTTTTATTCAATCGGGCATTTTCAAGATTGTGTATTCCGCCTTTATCAAAATACAGCATATTCGTTAATGTCTCTTCGTTAGTAGCAAACTGATACTTTCTATAAATATCGACCAACAACCTATTCTCATTAAGATATTCAGTTGTAAAGCGTGAAATATTTTGATTATAATATTCTTCTAAAAATGATGTCAATTTCGGTTTAATAATATCATCGGCTTTGTAACGTATTAAATACGGTCTTATGTAATCAAAATCTTTTTCAACTAATTCACTACAAAACTGTAAGTCAATTTCATTGTTTTCAGTTAACAGGTCTTGTAACAAAAAGAAAATTAAATTTGAGTTTGCTGGCGACATTTTATCCTCGTATATTTCATATAGCTCATCGAAGGAAATTTTGTTATTAATGTTTTTACCAAACATTTTCCTTATTCCATCGATAAAGGTGTCCTTTGATTGAATATATTTAATATCATTTTCAAGCTTCCTCTTTCTATAATTTTCGTCTTCTTCCCATAAGGTATTAACTTCATAAACTGATCTCCCTGTCAAATCTGAATAAAAGTTATCGACTGTTTTAGCTAGGTTGCCTTTATTCCAAAAAGTCAAGCCATTTATAAAATTCGAAACAGCGAATTGACTCAAATTCTCATCTTCGATCTCTTCTAATAAATATGGTATACAGTCATCCGTAATTAGCATACTCAATTCCCATTCATAATTAGTAAGTTTAGGCAGCAACAATTTAAAAGCAATTAAGTTAGTTTCTGTTGTGGTGAAAAATTTCTCTAATTCAGTATATTCTTTTCTATCAAAGTTTTTAAATAGTTTTTCAGTTATATTTATAACGCTAAATAAAACTAGATGGTCAACTTTATATAATTGGATTAGTTTTAAAATTAATTGCTCAATAAAAAAACCTTTTTCATCGTCCCTGTAGGAATATTTGTCTTTCCAATTGAAAAGGTTTTTGTTGTTCATGAACTTTATAATATTCTTCGGATCATTTGTCGCAAGCAGTAGATTTAGTAACGGCTTAATAGAGAAGTAATATTTATCATTATTATTCTTGTTACTCATCGCAAATGAAATACCTTCTAAGCAATAGTCATAACATTCATCTACCATATCGTTTGCAAGCAGCAATTGGTAAATTTCATTTCTAAAAGAATTATAATGATTCAATTCTTTTAAATTCATAAGTGTTGAGATAAATTGCTTCTCTTTTAATAATTGATGTCTATGCAATATTTTAAGGATATTTCCTGCATATCTTGCATCAACAGTACTCTGAATTTCTTTTTTACCTAATTCTAGAAGCTTTTTCCCATCGCCTTGCACAGGTAAATAATAAATAATCCTCCAACAGGTAAGCTTGAAGTTTTTGTTGGCATCGCTCGACAATCTATCTAAAAGTATCTGGACAACTTCGGGAATGTCGTAAATGAACTTTCCTAAAGTTTCTTCGTTAATAGGCCGCAATTTTCCGCTTAACTGCTCACATCTATTAATAATTTCTTCAAAAATTTTTAGTTTTAATTCTTTGGGAAATTTAGAAGAATCAGCCAAAGTAATTAGATAGATATTGTCATTTTTTATTAAATCAATAAGCTCTTTGTATTTTTCATTATCACCCCGCAGATAAGAAAACATGGATGCAATAGTTTGTATCCATTTCGTTTTTATTTTTGTATGCAAATTGCCTACACAAACAACATCCCTTATTGTACTAAAAGGTATTTTACTAAGCAGCACTGCAGCAGCATTTTCCTGAAAAAAAGCGTTTTCAAACGACCATTCATCTTGTCTTTTCGATAAAATAGAGCTATTTTCCAACAGTTCGCGCTCGTCAGTCTCAAAAATGGTTTGTACATCTTCATCACCAATTGCATTTACTCCTAAGATTTGCATCGCAAATGCCAGCTCATTAATGCAACGCCTATATTTAACTTTTTCATGTGGCAAACTGTTACCACTTCTTAAAACTCTATTTGTGGATTTTTTTAAAGACTGGTCAATAAAATAGTTGAATATTTCAACTACATTTTGTGGTAGTGCTGATAATTGCGAGTTTTTGAATAGTTCGACTAAATTGTTTAAGTAAAAAGGATGATTCAAAAAATTTGATAGTCGTAGCGCTTCAATGTAGTCATAAAAGGCTTGCTTCCCATCACGTAGCCGTGTACATAAAAATATATCTACATCTTTATCTGAAAGTGGAAACAGTTCATAAACATCATAACCATCTAGACCTTCATAAATGTTATAATGACTATAGAATAGTTTTCGACATGATATTACAGTTTTCACCCCGGCAAATAAAATATTGAATTCCCTAACGTGCGCAACAACTTCTCTAAATTTATCTTTGGGGACCTCATCAATGCCATCAATTATTATTATTACGTCCTTGTAAGGAACGTCTTTCCAATAAGAAAAAAATGTATCCAGAATATTTTCAATACTTCTGCTACTATATTGTTTTACGTCAATAAATATTGGCCTATAAGGTATTTCAAGACTATTTAATTCAAAGGCCAATTGTTTTAATAAACTAGTTTTCCCTTGGTACGCATCAGCAACTAAGCATATCCGCTCTGTTAGTAATAAGTCCGATAACAGAATTTCTTTGATGTCTTGGGTGTCTTTTTGTCCAAAATAGAACGCATAACTTTTAATTGAATCGTTATATCTTATTACTCTTCTGCTAATAAAATCGTTGACTGGTAGATGTATTTGAGGTGTTAATCTTGGCAAAAAGCAATAATTATCAGCCACATTTTTACCAAAATATTTATGAACTAACCTATAATACTTCTTAAACTGTTGTTCTAATCTTACAATATCCCAGCATTCAAATTTAATGTTCCGCTCCGCATTTAGTTTTTCTTTTTGTACGTCGATATGGTTTTGAATCTTTTCGGTTTGAAAATCTTCATTTGCAACAAGGATATACTTATCAGATTTGTCCTTGAAGGTACCTTTAAGAAATTTTTCTATAGCCTCATCAATAAGTTCAATCTTTTCTCTGTCAGTTTTTCTTCCTATTTCTTTTGTATACTTACATTGAATACAGAGATATTTATTGGTTTCGTAATTAAATTCTCTAATATCAATACCCTGTTGTTTATTCCCTTCTTTTAAATAAATATTTAAGTCCAATGAACTAATCTCTTCTTGAGCTAAATAAAGTACTAACGTTTCGAATTTTTTCCAATCTATATCTTGCCAGGGAATATGTCTTGAGTTAATAGTTTCCATTGTCTTAAAGTTCTGATGTAAATTTTGATTGCCAAAATGTGGACATCTTTATTTGGAACCCGCCATTCGCAAATAGTACCTTGCACAACATTCCCCTCTTGAGAGGGGTCAGGGGTGTGTCCACTCGCAAAGGACATCACCTGCGCTCTTTGACATACTGTAAACCCTCCAACACCTGTTAGCTGATCATCACATTAGTTAATCGAAAATGCGACATTTTGTAACCTTTTGGGTAGTTTTTGCGTAGCAATGTAACATTTATTGAAATCATAATAATTCAATAAAATCAATGCTTTCAGCCCATTCAGCACTAACAAAACCTCCCATTATCTTTTTTCTCCCAAATGGGACATTTACCTCCCATAGTGGATAGGTCATTAAAAAACCTAAGCTATTATTTATAGTTTAGCGCACCATGAAGGCGAGGCTCTATACATTTTTAGACAGGCTGGCAGGCAGGCAAAACTGGATGCTTTTATCCACACTCTTGCTCACTGCCTTATCGCTGTTCTTTGCCTTCCCAAGCTACCACGATATAGACCCCCAGGCATGGGAACCATTCTTTCAAAAGGCAGCAACTCCTTTTTTGAATAGCCCTTACCCTGCCGATGCGCATATCAACCAGCTCACCTTTCGCCTGTTCATGCCGCTGCTGGTGC